>JANQMQ010000312.1 GCA_028279995.1 Candidatus Phaeomarinibacter sp.
CGCCGGTCATCGTGTTTGACGATGCTGATCTGGAGAAGGCGGTGGCGGGCGCCGCCGCCTCAAAGTTCAGAAACTCTGGACAGACCTGCATCTGCGCCAACCGCATCTTTGTGCAGGCGGGCATCTACAACGCATTCGTGGAGCGACTGGTCGAGACAGTTGGCGACTACCGGCTCGGTAATGGGCGCGACAGCGCAAGCACACATGGCCCCCTGATCAACTCCAAAGCCGTGGCGGACGTGACGGAACTTGTCGAAGACGCTGTGAGCAAGGGCGCGACAGTGAAGACCGGTGGTAGTCACAGCACCCTTGGCGGATGCTTCTTTGAGCCAACAGTGCTGACCGATGTGACTCAGAAGATGCGCCTGGCGCATGAGGAAATCTTTGGTCCGGTCGCACCAATCTTCAAGTTTGAATCGGAAGAAGAAGCCATCGCACTCGCCAATGACACCGAGTTCGGTCTGGCGTCCTATGTCTACACCCGAGACATTGGTCGCGTATGGCGCATCGCGGAGAGTATCGAGTACGGCATGGTCGGTGTCAACGAAACCGCGATCACCTCAGATGTTATCCCCTTCGGCGGCGTCAAGGAATCCGGCCAGGGCCGCGAGGGCTCCAAATACGGCCTCGATGACTATCTGGAAATCAAATATGTCTGTATGGGTGACCTGAGCGCCTAGTTGCGCCCATCTTCGACGCATGCATCCGCCGCACCCCTTTGCTGACACGAAACATCTTCCATTCAGTTACCTGGGGACTTTGAGGATTCTCAACGGTCCGGAATGATTCATACCTCCGGATACTGGCAACACACAGGCTTTGACTGCCAGTTGTCTGTCCGTCTCATCGCTCGTTGGTTTGCGTTGCGGGTCCCGTTGAATGCGCGTTAGCTGTGCCGCGCGTGGGTCGCTAACGGACTGTACCCGGAGGACGACGAATGGGACTTTCTTCAAAACGTATCTTGAGCGTTGCCATGGCGGCAGCGTTGGCCTTGCCGGCAGCGCCGGCCTTCGCGGCGGAGCCGTGTAGCAAGAAAGGCGGCGAATGGCGCTCCGCCGGCAACGAGGCAGCCTCGCAGACATTCCGGCTTGAGGCGCGGAACCGTTCCAGCGCGGATGTCCAGGGCAGGCTCGGCGGCTTGGCGGATGACTGGGTCTATCACGACTTGGACCGGTCTTATACGCGGATCATGAGAGCGAAGCACAGCCGCGCCGATCTCGTTGACGGCCGACAGACTCACGACGACATGTTCGTTTTTATCACCGAAGGCGGGGAAATCCTGGGGACCTGTATCTACGAGTACCAGGTCAGGAACAAGACGAGGACCCAGCAAAGCAGGTCGCGGACGGCAGCGGAGATCAAGTACGGCTCTGCCACATGCACTGCAGCGGCCAACTACAAGGTGTCGTGTGAGCGCAATTACTCGCCCGACAACCGCCGCTTGCGGGTGAGCATCACGCTTCAGGACAAGTAGCCGGACACCTCAGCACGGAGACCATGAGATATGATGACATCTTCCAGGATTGTCTCAGCCCTTGCGCTCGGCATGTTTCTATCGACGGCAGCGAACCCTGCGCTCGCCGCAAGTTGTGCCAAGACCGGCAACTGGCGAAAGGGTGATCAATCGGCCTATGACGGAGGTGTAAACGAACAACACTTCCGATTGGAGGCCCGCAACCGTTCCAGCGAATCCGGCATGTATGTCCGCCTCAACAATCGTGGACAGACATATGAGCTTGAGCGCGGCTTTGAGACCATCAAACGGACCCGCTACACCCGCAAGGACCTCAAGCACAATGGCGGGAAGGACATCACCGATGAGATCGACTTCTATACGTCGGACGGAACCCAGGTCGCCAGTTGCGACTACCGCTACAAGTTGCGGTACCGGAACGCTGAGATGGAAAAACGCGTTGATCATGCAGAGATCAAGTTCATTGAGCTTGGTTGCAGCGGGCGTTGGGATGTCATCGCCCTGGAATGCGACCGCGCCTACGCGGCTTTCGAGCAACGGCTGAAGATCAGCCTGACCGTCAAGGATCCGCGAGACTGAAAGAAGCAGGGCGCCATCCGGTCGGGAGACTGCGACCTGCCACATAATTCACGTGCCGGGATGACAGGTGGTCAGTCCCTTGCTTCAGCACCTTCAAAGGACAAAGTCATGAACAGGACGATTGCTTCAGCCCTACTGGGAGCCTTCGCAGTGGTGGGCCTCTCGGTCTCACCAGCCAGCGCAAAGGACTTTGCCATCAGCAAGGTCGTCTACGAGAACAAGGGCGTTTATGAGGCCGCTGTCGAAATCAAAGTAAGAATGCTGAATGTCAAGGGCACGGACATAGCGGATGGCTGCTTCATCAAGTTCACCAAAGGCAACAAGAAAGACCCAATCAAAAAGGGTAAGAAATGGTCCGTGAAATTGAACAATGAGCGGCATGTCAATGAGAAGCCTGCATTCAGGATGAGGCCGGATCATTGTGAAAACAAACAGCTGGAAATCTGGCGCCAGCGGGTGGAGGCAAACCAGGAGCTTTATGCCCTGGCACCGGGCACGGAGATTTGGCCGATTATTGTCATCAACAACAGCACCGGGAAGGGGAATCGGCGGAGTTGCCGCGACGATGGCGACAAGTTCTATTTCCACCCGGACGGCGGGACACTTGTGGTGAAGACCGACGGCACCACGGAGAACAACAACAGGTGTCAGTTTGTGTCGAAAGGCGGTGTCCGATGGAATGCCGCAGGCGGCCAGGACGACCCGGAGACATATATCGCCCACGTGAATGAAGAGTAGGTCTGACGGCGTTCCCTGACGGGCGCCGACCGCAACGATCACGCATTACCCTTAAACAAAGGCGCGCGATTGCTGACGGTCGACGGTCTTCAGACCCGTTTTCCGCATACTGAAAGGTTTGAACTGTGAGAAAGACGATTGCTTCAGCCCTTCTGTGCGCCTTCGCACTAGTAGGCCTTCAGGTCCCGCAAGCCAAAGCGGACGACTTCGCCATCAGCAAGGTCGTTTACGAAAATAGGGGAGCGTATGAAGCAACTGCCGAGATCAGAGTAAAAATGCTGAATGTCCAAGGGACCGACACGGCAAAGGGATGCTTCCTCGTGTTCATGAGCGGCGACAAGAGCGACAACATCGACAAGGGCCAGAAGTGGTCTGTAAACCTCGCCAATTTGGAGCACGTGGACAAGGGCGCAAAATTCAGGATGCGGTCGGAAGACTGCCGGGCCAAACAGATGAGAATCTGGGCCGACCGGGAGGCTGAGGAGGAGACGGCGTATGTCGTGGCGCCCGGCACGGAAGTATGGCCGGTTGTTGTCGTCAATGACGCCAGCGAGGCCGGCAACCGGCGAAGCTGCCGCAAGGACGGCAACAAATTCTACTTTCACCCCGACGGCGGGACACTCAAGGTGAAGTCGGGTGGCACCACGGAGAATAACAACCGGTGCAAGCTGGTGTCCAAAGGCGGCATCAGGTGGAATGCCGCGGAAGGCCAGGATGACCCCGAGCAGTACATCGCGCATGTGAACGAGTAGCAGGTCTGATCGCGCCGTGCGGATGGGAACGGCCATCCGCGATCAGGCATCTTTCTGACACAACGGCAAGCGATCCGTGAAGCGGTTAGGGCAGGGCGCTACCGCCGGTCGGAAGACGCGCCCTGTCCCTTAGACCACCTGCGGGTCGGTGGGAGGCGACAGGGCCACCTATTTCAGGAACTTTCTCGCTTCCTTTTTCATGTTCTTGATCCGCTTGCAGCGGTTGTTGTTCTTGGTCGTTCCGGAGCTTCCAAACTGCAGCAGCTTGC
>JANQMQ010000318.1 GCA_028279995.1 Candidatus Phaeomarinibacter sp.
CTCCCATGCTTGCCGACATGATCACTCCCGCAATGGGGACAAAGAACAGGTTCTAATACCATGACTGTCATTTCCTCTTGTTTAGCTTCATGTTGAAAACAATGCACAACAATTAACTCTTGGTAACGAGTCAGAAGCAAAGTATATAGAAGTTTCATATGATATTCGAGCAAAACCAAAAGCCAATAAACATAACGTCATGTTTCTGAAGATGAAATGAATGCTACCTATTCAGGGATGTCCGTATGGCATATGGAAACACTATACGTTATGCTGAGTGCCTATGCATTTTGTTAGCGGGCCTTTAGACTCCGTCGCTCACGCAGAGCAAACCGAGCGCCTGCACCGATCTCGCACCTGAAAGAGCGCCATGAATCCCTTTCCCAGCTACGATGAAGAACACGAAAGGACGATGCGACTGTATTGCCGCTCGTTGCCCGAGGACCACCGTCGTCGCTATGCGGCGGTGGATGCGCTGAAGATTGGCCACGGTGGCATCGCCTCCATCGCCAAGATGCTGGGCATGAGTCGGCGCACGATTGACAGCGGGATTCGCGAGTTGGAGACGATGGGCGAGGACGATCCCACGCCACCGCCGAGGCGTCCCAGCGGGATGGGGCGCATCCGCCGTCGCGGCGGCGGGCGCCCCAAGGTCACCCAACGCCAGCCGGGGCTGGAGAACGCGGCCGCGTGCGTGCTCGACGCGCACACCGCGGGTCGTCCGACCGATCCCGATGTCGACTGGACCCACCTCACGCCAGCGGGACTGGCCACGGCGCTGCTGGACTGGGGACATGAGGTCAGCCGCCAAACGGCCGCGCGCCTGATGGACTGGGCGGGCGATCGTCGACGCGCGCTGCGGAAGGAATTGATCATTGGCCACGTCGACCCCCAGCAACGCGATCAACAGTTTCAGCGCGTCGCCCAGCAGCGCCGCGAGCAACAGGCACGCGGGACTCCCGTGCTCTGCGTCGACACCAAACACAAGGAGCGTTTGGGTTTTCTGCATCGCCCAGGAACGTGCGACGGCACGGCGACACAACCGGTCTATGATCACGACGATCCGTATTTGGCCACCGGCGTGGTGGTGCCGCACGGCGTCTATGACCCTGTCGACAACATCGGCTTTCTCACGCTTGGCACCTCGCGCGAGACCAGCGCCTTCGTCTGCGATGCCATCGCCCTGGCCTGGGAGCGGCAGTTTTGCGCCCGCTATCCGAGCGCCACCGAGCTGTTCTTGACCTTCGACGCTGGCGGCGCCAATGCGGTGCGCTCGTGGCGCTTCAAGGAAGACCTGGTCGCACTCAGTCGACGCCTCGCCAGGCGCCTGCGCATCGCCCACGACCCGCCCGATACCTCGAAATGGCATCCCATCGAGCATCGCCTGTTCAGTCAGGTCGAGCGCAGCCTGCGCGGGCAGATCCTCGATACCCATGAGACGGCGCTCAAAGCGGTGCAGCGCACCACCACAGACACCGGACTGCGCGTGAGCGCTTGTATCCTCGATCGCGTGTATGAAGTCGGGCGCAAGTGCTCCGAGACCTTTCGCGCGATCAAAGACCGGTTCATTCGCCACGATGAAACGCTCGAGGCATGGAACTATGTCGTCGATGCCAATGGATTCTCAGGTGCATTATCCATAGAAATGCACCATTAGTTAGTGAACATTTCCTTGTTGTAGGTCACCATAGCAGATTTAAAGAATCGAAACATTACCGAGCCCATGTCTAACATACTCATCATGATGTCTGGCGGCACGTCACCCGTGATCAATGCCACACTAGCTGGTATTCTTACCGCGTCCGACCGTGCGCCCAGCATTGAAAAAGTCTATGCCGGATACCCTGGCTTCCAGGGCGTGCTCGAAGGCTCCTTGAAAGACCTGGCGCGACTCGACGCTGCAGACCGTGCCAGGCTCTACAGAACGCCCGGCTCCAGCGTAATCGGTACCACACGTGTCGCACCAATGGAAGACGAAACACTGGAGCGCTTTGCTGCACAGTTAAAGACGCATGAGATTGACATGGTGATCAATATCGGCGGCAATGGAACAATTAAGCAGACGCGTGCGATGGCTCGTGCGCTCTCAGGCAGGATCCGTTTCGCGTCTTGCCCTAAGACAGTTGACAATGACCTCGGTGACCAAGATTATGCGGCAATGCTCTTTACACCAGGCTTTGCTTCCTGCGCCAACCAATGGATCCACCATACGCGCCTGTTCGACATTGAGAACCGCGGCGCTGCTCAACACGACAAAATCCTGGTTGCTCAGACCTTTGGGCGGGAAACTGGTTTCATTACGGGTGTGGCACGGATCGCTGACCGCAACCGTGAGCTTCCACTGCTCATTCTTCTGCCCGAGGATCAACAGCCGGTAGACGCCGTTCTGACTAAGCTTGATGACACGCTGAGCCATCATGGCCGTGCCGTGGTCATCATGAGCGAAGGCTACAGCATGGGCGATATCGGGATCCGGCGCGACCTATCCGGCCATGTTATGTTCGGCAGCAGTAGAGGCACTAATGCCCAATTGCTTGTTGATTACTGTTCCGGCGCTGGCATGCAGGCAAGAACAGTGATTCCGACAGTCCTCCAACGAGTCTTTACCGACCGGGTCATGGAATTTGATCGGGATATCGCCTTCCAACAGGGCGTTAAAACTGTCGAGGCTCTGATGTCTGGCCAGTCCGAGTTTCTGATGGGGCTTTATGCTGACCCGGCCATTGGTGTCGAGCCCATCCCCTATGAGACCTTCGACGATTACTCACGCAGCTTGCCACCAAGCTTCATTGCACCTGGGCAATTTGATGTGTCAGAAGAATATGTCCGCTATCTGGACAGCTTTTTTGCCTTCAGCCGTTTCGAAACCGGATATGATGAACCTGAAGGTTTGCTCGTCGCCTTGCCCGAATTAATGAATAGGAAGCCTGCATGAAAATTAGCATGGCAATTCTCGCCTATAACCGGCCCGATCATCTCGAACGTGTTGTGCGCGCAACCGTCGAGCAGGGCATTCGAGCCTTTACCGTCTATATTGACGGCGCCCCCAATACGGCTGTCGCCCAAAACCAGGAAAAAATCGTCTCCTTTCTAGAGTCCGTCAATCAGGCGGATATCACCATCATCCGCAGGCAGAAAAACCACGGACTGGCCTATTCCATCACCACGGCGGTCACCAGCGAGTTGGAGCGCAATGAAGCGGTAATCGTTCTTGAGGATGACTGTGTGCCTCGGTCCGGATTTTTTACCTTCATGACCGAAGCGCTCACGCGCTACCGCGACCATCCGTCGGTGCGTAGTGTGTGCGGCTATCAGTTCCCCTTTGCCATCGATGATAGTAATATTATCAGTTTGCGCGCTATACGGCGCTTTACCCCCTGGGGTTGGGCAACCTGGCGGAACCGCTGGACCGACTATAGCAAGGACTTCAAGACGGTCGCCGACACGGTCGAACGCTATGGTATGCGACACCGCCTCACACAGGATCTCAGGGTCTACTGCAACGATCAGGCGTTCCTCTCAGGCACACAGGACATCTGGAGCTTGTCCTGGGTGATCGCGCATTATATGACAGATACCTTGTGCGTGTATCCCACCTATCCGCTGGTGGAAAATATCGGCTTCGATGGCTCGGGCGTACACTGTATAGAGACCAGTGATTTCGATATTCCCGATCAGCTTGACGCAGTCAAAGTTGACCTGCCGGATGATGTCCAACTGGACTTCGGCTTCGATTGTCAGGTCGAGCGCTTCCTGGACGCCAATTCAGTCAAAACCATGCTCAAGGAGGCCGATGCAGAGGACGACCAGGACGTTTGGACTGACGCCATCCAACCTTTTAGCATGCGCCGATTTGGCAGCCATTCTCTGGCAATCGAAGACATCAAAGGGCTTGTCGAGGTTGCTGTTGAAGGCAGCCCGATTCTAGACATGCACACCCATCTCTTTCCGCCTCAGCATAAAGGTTTTTATTTGCAGGGGCTGGAGGCTTGCTTTAATTACCATTATCTGGTGGCCGAAGTCCTGACCGTGACCAAGCGAGCGCCAGCAGAGTTTTACTCACTTAGCAGCCCAGAGCGTGCCCGGTTCGTTTGGGACGAGCTATTTGTCAAACGCTCACCCATGTCGGAAGCTTGCCAGGGCGTGCTAACTCTACTGTCACGGTTCCATATTTCCGGACTAGGCATGAGCTTTGACCAGATTTCGGAAAAAGCGGACCGCGTCATCTACCAGGATAGCGCTCTTTTTGAGAGTAGCGGGGTTGAGAGCGTGGTAATGACCAACGATCCCTTTAATGCCGAGGAGTGGGCCCTCTTTGACCGCGACGACTGGGACCGCAAACGCTATCTGCCGTCCATGCGCCTCGATGTCATGTTTAACGACCCAGTTAAAGCTGCCGAAATGGCTCGTGAAGTAGGCGCCAAGGGCTCGAACGACATGGCGTGCCTCCTTGATCATCTGGAGACATGCTACGCCGCCTCAAAGCCGGTGTATAGCGCCATTTCGCTCGATGGTTTGGCCCTCGAGACGCTCATCAAATCTGACCTATGGTTAGGCGTCCTGGATTGGCTCAAAGAGAAAGATATGCCACTCGCTCTGATGCTGGGCGTAACCCGAGCGGTAAATCCTCACTTCGGCTTGGCAGGCGACGGTCTCGGCGCTATTGATCTGAAGGCGCTTTCTGCACTTTGCCGCACCCGGTCCGACAACCGGTTCCTGGTGACGGTTCTGTCCGCCACAGACCAGCATGCGATCAGTGTTCTCGGCCGCAAACACCAAAATCTCACTCTGTTCGGTTTCTGGTGGTTCGTCAATCAGCCCAGCCTGATTGAGTCGTTCCTCGAAATGCGGTTCGACCTTTTGGGCGAAAATTTCGTCCCTCAGCATTCGGATGCGCGAGTAACCGACCAATTGATCTATAAATGGGATCACTTCCGTGCCCTTTTGGCAAAGGTCTTAACCCGGCGTTACCAATCTTTGGCGCTGCGTGGCTGGCATGTGACCCCGCAGATCATCAGTCGGGATGTGATCCGCTTACTATATAGCCGCCCAGCGGAAGCCCTGGGCCTCGACCTCGAACCGAGGATTGTCGCGTGATGCAATGGGTGATCCCGATGGCCGGTCTGGGAACCCGCACTTTGGCGCGTGGCCCCTTCAAGCCTTTCATCCCGGTCGCGGGCAGGCCTATTGTTGGCTGGTGCCTGACAGGCCTTGCTCCCATGATGAAATCAGGCGACCGACTAGTCACGGTCACCACCGAGGCCTTTGACCGCGACTTTGACGTGTGCAGGACTCTAGCCAAGATTGCAGTGGAGTTCTGTGATGTACTGGAGGTGATCACGCTGACTGTGCCTGACGTTCCGGCAGGTCCGGCCAATACAGTCAGCGCTACCTTTGATCATCTAGATCGCGAGGCGCCCGTCTTCATTGTGAATTCCGACCAGCTCATCCAATTCCATCTGCCGCAGTCGCTGGAGGCGGACACCGTTTATCTGCCCGTCTATTTCAATGCTACTGGCAAATCGAGCTATGTCACCTTTGACCAAGATCACCGGGTGAACGGCATAGTGGAGAAGGAACTGCGGTCTCTTCATGCCAGCGCTGGTGTTTATGGTTTCGGAAGAGCAGACCGGCTCATGCAGGCCCTGCAGGCTGCCGGCGCAGCAGGAGGTGTCCACAAGGGTGAACTCTATTTGAGCCATGTTGCATCGGCCCATATCTCAGCTGGAGGCATGGCACAGGCCCTACGGACCTTTATCAAATACGACCTCGGCAACGTGCCTGAAATCGAATTCTTTGAACGCCAGGGTGCCCCTCTCCTGAAGGGCTAACCGGAACATCGCGGAGACACCATCGGTATGTGCGGAATTGCAGGCCTGATCGATCCACAAGGGTCACCGATACTCAAAGAGCGGACCCGCACCATGCTGGATGCGATTGCGCACAGGGGGCCGGATGCCTCAGGTGTATGGGCCGAAGGCTCAGTGGCATTGGGCAGCGTGCGTCTGCAGGTGGTAGACCGATCCGCGGCCTCAAACCAGCCAATGATCAGCAACGACGGCCGTTATGTCATTGCCTATAACGGTGAGGTCTACAACTTCCGAATCCTGGCCCAGAGACACGGCATCCAACCGCGCACGTGTAGCGACACAGAAATTATCGTCGAACTCTATGCCCGGCTCGGCGAGCAAACCTTCACCGAAATCGAGGGCATGTTCGCCCTTTGCATTTATGACCGCGAACAGCGCATCAGCCTCTTGGGCCGCGACCCCTTCGGTATCAAGCCGCTTTATATCTCGCAGAGGGACAACACACTTGCTTATGCCTCAGAGATCAAGGCCATCCTGACACTCGGTGGCGATCAAGCCGAACCTGACTATAAAGCTGTTTATGACTTCCTGCGGTGGGGTGCACTGGACCATAGCGAGAAAACCTGGTTCAAGGCCATC
>JANQMQ010000322.1 GCA_028279995.1 Candidatus Phaeomarinibacter sp.
TCGTCGGATTTCTTATGTAGTAAGGCATTCAGAGCCCTCGTTGCCATGATGGACTGGCCGGGTTTGCCCATGTTCTTTCGTACTCCGGTACCGTGCTAGCAATGCGCTCACAATTCAATCTTTGACGACCGATTGGCTGTTCTTTCAGGCGGCAAGGTGCTCTGCTTCTGCTTCGGCGCGGGCGACGGACTGGTCGTCCATCATGGTGCGGTCGGCGGCTACCATCTCCACGTCGTGAATGCCGATGAAGCCCATGACGTGCCTGAGCCAGCCGGATGCAAAGTCGATGTCGGAGCCGACTTGGGTGCCGCCAGAAGCAAGGGCGATGTATGCCTTCTTGTTTTCCAGCAGACCGACGGGGCCGTTTTCGGTGTAGCTAAACGTGACACCGGCCCGGGCGACCTGATCAATCCATGCCTTGAAGGAGGCAGGCACACCGAAATTGTAGATCGGTGAGCCGATGACGATGACGTCTGCCGCCTGGAGTTCCGCGACCAGAGCGTCTGACACATCCAGCGCCTTGCGCTGGGCGGCGGTGCGCTGGTCAGCCGGTGTGTTGATGGCGGCGGTGAAGGTTTCATCGATGAAGGGGATGCCGTCGGCGAGGTCGCGGCGAATGAGCCTGACTTCCTTGTTGTTGCTCATCAGTGCCGAAACGATGCGGTCGCTGAGATCGCGGCTCACGGAGCCTGACTTTCTGGCGCTGGCATCAATGTGCAGGACGGTGAAAGGAGCTGCGGCGTCTTTCTTGCGGTTGAACATGGGATGTCTCCGGTTTTGCGCGTCCTGCGGCTTGGACAGGACGCTGAATTGCGATGACCCGAAGATGGGTCATTTCGCCACACGCATTAACCGGAGCAATGGAGAATTATTGTTTCCCTTTGAGCAATAATTAGAGCCTATTCGGGCACCGGGCCCGTCAGCGAGGCACGCTGGGAAAGTTCGATCCAGTTGCCGAAGGGGTCGCGGATGAACGCAATGCGCGCCGTCTTGCCCAGCGTTCTTGGTTCCTGCGCCCCATAGGCCGGGTCATAGGCCGTGATGCGGGCATATTCCGCGTCCACATCGAACACCTGGATCGTCGAGTAGCGCAGGCCGGGGCGCACCATCACGTCATTGTCCGACCGGTCCGGCACATCAGGAGTGACACGGCCGACAATGCGGCTCTGCCCGCAGGCCACGGCACAGGGCAGGCTTTCATCAACCGGCAGCCCGACCGCGTCGCGATAGAACGTCATGAAAGCGTCGACGGACGGGGTCGCCAGTTCCAGGGTCCAATGGGTGATGCCGTCGCGGCCCGCAGGCCAGCGCACAAGCTCATTGCCATCGGGATCGACCATGATTTCAGGCTCCGTCACCTCCGGGCAGGCAACAACCAGTCGCAGATAGCCTGCGTCACCGCGCGGCGGCAGCGGGTCTTTTGCGTGGTTGATCTTGAGTACCGCGCCCTCAAGCGTATGGCGGTGCTGCCGCAAATCGCGGGAGACCGGCAGGACATGATCAAACTGCACATGGGCGTGCTCCACCCAGAAGGCTGACACCTCCTCCGGTGCATTGGTGAAGAGCCCGACATCGAGCGAATTCTTGGCAAGTTCCATGGCCGGGCTGACCTTTCTCAGGCGGTGAGTGCGGGCGCCAGATAGGCATGGTGCAAGGCGCAACACAAGATTTGGGCGCTCCTCTGTATCACCTGCCTGTATCACCTGATTTCCCGCACTTGGACTGCGGTTGAAGTGGCGGCGGCGGCGGTCCACACTTGCGCCAGAAAAGAAAATTCCGGAGGAAACCCATGCATGATCTCGTGATCAGGAACGGGCTCGTCTATGACGGGCTGGGCGGAAAGCCTTACGAGGCGGATGTCGCCATCGACGGCACGACCATCTCCATCGTCGGCACGGTGACGGATTCGGGCCGCGAAGAGATCGATGCCAAGGGTCAGATCGTGACCCCGGGCTTTGTGGATGCGCACACCCACTACGACGGCCAGGTCACCTGGGACCCCTATCTGCAGCCCTCCACTTTTCATGGGGTGACCACTGCCATCATGGGCAATTGCGGCGTCGGCTTTGCGCCCTGCGCGCCGGACCGGCACAACTGGCTGATCGGCCTGATGGAGGGCGTGGAAGATATTCCGGGTACGGCGCTTGCCGAGGGCATCAAATGGGGCTGGGAGAGCTTTCCCGACTATATGGATGTGGTCGAAAAATCTCCGCTCGCGATCGATGTCGGCCTGCAGGTGCCGCACGGCGCGCTGCGCGCCTATGTGATGGGCGAGCGCGGGGCGCGGCTGGAACCGGCAACCCGCGAAGATACGGACAAGATGGCGGCGCTCGTTGAAGACGCGCTTGAGGCAGGAGCGCTTGGCGTCTCGACCTCCCGCACCGAGAAGCATCGCGACAAGGACGGCGAACATACGCCGACTTACAAGGCCGAAGAGATGGAACTCAATGGCATTGCCGAAGCCATGAAGCGGTCCGGCAAAGGTGTCATCCAGTTGATTGCCGACTTCCGCGATGTGGACTGGGAGTTCGGCATGCTGCGCAAGATGGTCGAGATTTCCGGCCGTCCGCTGTCACTCACCATCGAACAGGATGATCGCCACCCGGACATCTGGAGCAAGGTTCTCGACAAGATTGCTGACGCTAACAAGGCTGGCCTGCCCATGCGCGGCCAGGTGCCTGCGCGGCCCACGGGTGTGGTGATGGGCCTCACGGCCTCGCTCAACCCGTTCCTGCTCTACAAGACGTGGCACGAAATCATGCCGCGGACGCTTGAGGCGCAGGTCGAAGCGCTGAAGGACCCGGACTTCCGGGCGCGGCTGTTGGCTGAAAAAGTCGAGTTCAAGGAAGGCGAGATCTCCACGCAGCTGTTCACGTGGTTCCATAAGATGTTCCCGCTGGGCAGCCCGCCGAACTATGAACCGGCACCGGAAGACAGTGTGGAGGCCCATGCCAAGCGCGAGGGACGTGACCCGCGCGAGGTGCTGCTGGACTGGATGGCGGAAGATGACGGGAAGGCGCTGATCTATTTCCCGCTGATGAACTATCTGCCGGGTGACCTCTCCTATGTGGAGCGGATGCTGAAGCATCCCAACACGACCTTCGGCCTCAGCGACGGTGGGGCGCATGTGGGCATCATCTGCGACGCGAGCTTCCCGACGACGATGCTGACGCATTGGGGCCGGGACCGGACGCGCGGTGACAAGCTGCCACTTGAGTGGATCATCAGTGGGCAGACGAAAAAGACAGCCGAGCTTGTGGGGCTTTATGACCGGGGCGTGCTGGCGCCGGGCATGAAGGCGGATGTCAATGTGATCGACTTTGACAACCTCACCATGGACAAGCCGGAGATCGTCTATGACCTGCCCGCAGGCGGCAAACGCTTCGTGCAGAAGACGCGCGGCTATTCGGCGAGCATCATTTCAGGCGCCGTCGCGTTCCGCGATGGCGAGCCGACAGGCGTTCTCGGCGGCAAGCTCATTCGCGGCAGCCAGGCACGGCCTGCGGCGGCGCAGATTCCAGCAGCTGCGGAGTAGTCAGCAATGAGCAGGTTTCTGGGGGACATTCGCCAGAACGGCTATGTGGTGCGCGACATCGACCGCGCCATGCGCCACTGGACCGAGGTGATGGGCGTCGGGCCGTTCTTCTATATCGAGGATGTGCCGGTCAGCAATTTCCAGTATGGCGGCAAACCGTCT
>JANQMQ010000400.1 GCA_028279995.1 Candidatus Phaeomarinibacter sp.
TTTTACTCCCACAGACAACAAGACGCTTTTTCAGCGTGCGATCTTCTGCCTTGTCGGAAATGTTGCCACGGCACCGCCTTGGTTCTGGATGGGCCCGTACTGGCTATTTCGCCACGGCTGTCTGCATGAAGTCGAAGCCCTGAACAAGCCGCTACGCGGCGAGTCCGACCCGGTGCGCAAGGAAACATTTCCTGACGACTACAAGCGGCAACTGACCCAGACGCAGGCCAGGCTGGTTCACCGTCAAATTCCAACCGTCGACAGCGACACCGCCGCACGGATCGGCTTTGCAAAGCGCTATCACGAGGGGCTCAAGGACATACAGCAGATCATGCTGCCGCCCCTCCACGAAGACGGATCCCACATCTATCAGAGTTTTCCGATCCAGGTGCCGGACCGCATCGGGCTGATGAAGTTCATGATGACGCGCCTGCGCGACGTGACGATCCAGCATCTGCGCAACACCGCGGATATCGAGTGCTATGCCGACTTCCAGGCCGACTGCCCCAATGCCCGCGCAACGGCGGACCAGGTATTGCTTCTGCCCACCTACCCCAGCTACGGCCTCAAGAACGTAGATGCCAACATCGACATCATCCGTCAGTACTTTGCCTCAGGTGAATAGTGACGAGCTGGCCGATGACAGACAGCAACGCACTGGCCCATGAGGCACATACCCTGCTGACTTATGTCACGGGCGCTCGACCACCGGCAGACATGGTTGAGCTATACTGCAAGGCAGTAGACCGTCAGGCAGCGTCGCGTCCACTTGCCCTGCCTGCACTGCTGCGCAGGTTTCCGTCATTGTTGAGAGCAGGTGAGCCAGTCGTTAGACGTAACTCGCTGCTTGCAGACCGGATCTACATGGCAACTCTGATTGCCGAGACCCAGTCACACGGAAGCAGGCGCCTGTACAGCTATCACAAGACCAATCCGGTGATCGCAGCCGTGAGAATCTGCGCGGCAATGCTCGTTGAAGCGCTGCTGTTGGCCCCACGCATCCTCATCTCGATTGTGTGGCGACCTTAAACCGGTTGTCACGATGCGCGGTCAAGCTTTCCGCCAAACAAACCATGGGCTTCACACCAGGCATCAAAGCTGAGAAGCGACCATATCAGCGGCAGGTTGTTGGCACTTCCATCCATGTGCGCCGCCAGTTTCGACTTCACAAATTCAGGCTGCATGACCCCGCGCGCTTCTATCCGCTGATCAGACAATCGTTCCAGGATGTATGACTTGAGCGGCCCGCGATACCAGGATGCGTCCGGTGGCCCAAAGCCCATCTTGGGCTTGTCCGCGACGATCGCCGGCACCCAGTCTCGAATGGCATCGCGGAAAACCATCTTGCCCGTCTCACCATCGGTCAAAAGAGGCCAGGAACATGTAGCCGCAAAATCAATCACCTCATTGTCGAGGAGCGGCACCCTCGTCTCGAGGGAATGGATCATCGACAGCTTGTCTTCCACCACAAGAAGGCCTGAAAGATATGTCTTGGCATCCACATAGAGAAGCTGGTCCCATGTATCAGTGGACGGACAGTCTGCGAGAATCAGGTCAACCGAATCCCGCATCCGATAACCACCGGCGAGCCGCGTGAACTCCGGCGTCAATGCCGTTTCGATTTCATGCTCAGCAACCGGGAAACCGTAAAGCGCCCGAAGCGGATCCCGAATTGTGACTTGGTCTGCCGCGCCTCGACGTTGAAAAAACGAGCGAAGGCGCTCAATGCCGCTTTCCGGCTTTGTTGCCGCAAGAGCATCACGGACATATTTGTACCGTCC
>JANQMQ010000411.1 GCA_028279995.1 Candidatus Phaeomarinibacter sp.
AGCGGTTCTTGGGTCGTGGTGTGTTCATGGCGCGCAGCTATACGCAGCTTGGGCCGCCAAGTAAAAGGCTGTGTGCCAGTGAGGTTACCCTAGCCCCACGGCCGGGCGCTCTCGCTGGCCCCTGTTTCACCGGCCATTGCCCGCAGGGCCGCCACGCGATTGGCTGTATTGGGGTGGGTGGAGAACAGTGCATCCGCCTTTTGTGTGTGCAGCGGGTTGATGATGAAGAGCGAGGCGGAGGCGGGGTTGCGCTCTGCGACGTTGTTGTCGATCCGCGAGGCGAAGCCTTCGATCTTTTCCAGCGCGGAGGCGAGCCACAAAGGCCGTCCGCAGATTTCAGCCCCCATCCTGTCCGCTTCGTATTCCCGCGCCCGGCTGATCGCCATCTGCACCAGACCGGCGGCCATGGGGGCCAGGATCATCAGAGCGATGGCGCCGATGATGCCCAACGGGTTGTTGCGGTTGCCGCCGAAAAAGAGCGCGAAATTGGCCAGCATGGAGATCGCACCGGCGAGCGTGGCGGTGATGGTCATGGTCAGCGTGTCACGGTTCTTCACATGCGCCAGTTCATGGGCCATGACGCCCGCCACTTCCTGCGGCGTCAGGCGCGACAGCAGGCCGGTGGTAGCGGCAACGGCGGCATTCTCGGGATTGCGGCCGGTGGCAAAGGCGTTGGGCTGGTCATTGTCGATGACATAGACCTTGGGCATGGGCAGCTCGGCATTGTCCGCGAGCTGCTTTACCATCTTCACAAGGTCCGGAGCCGTGGACTCGTCCACCTGGCGGGCGCCATACATGCGCAGCACCATCTTGTCCGAGTTCCAGTAGGCAAAGGCATTCATGCCCAGGGCAATGACAAACGCGATGGCCGCGCCGCCCATGCCACCGATGAGATAGCCAATACCCAGAAAGAGTGCGGTCATAGCCGCAATCAGAACGCCGGTCCGCAAACTGTTTGCCACGCTTCAGCTCCATACGCCAAAAGGCCTGTCCAATCATCTGGCTTATACGCCAATTTGGATAGCGCCGCGGGAAGGTCTATATCCTTCCCTACAATTCTGTTTGCCCCATACACCAAGATATGGCGTGTAGATGTGACCGCTTCAAGGCGGGTGACCCTGATGGCTGATGACCGCGAAAATACATCTGAGACCCCGAAAGAGTTAACGCCCGCCGCCCGCCGGGCGCTCGCGGAAGCTGAAGAACGCCGGGCAGCGGCTGCCAGAGAGGCCAAGGATCGTCCGGCTGAGATCAACGGTCCCAAGGGCGAGGAACCTACGCGCTTTGGTGATTGGGAGCGCAATGGTATTGCGTCGGACTTCTAGGGCGCGCCGATGCTGAGAGCATGGTGGCGCAAATGGCGCGCGCTCATTCTTGTTTTCGGGTTTGCGCTGGTGTCCATCTTTGCGTTTCCGCTGCTGCCGGACCGCTATGATCCCTCGACGCCGATTGACCTGACAGTCGAGCCCACTTTCGTGACGCCGATCAAGATGGCGCGCATCAACCGGTCCTTCCCGGCCTGCGTGAACGCGGTGCGGGCGGCGGGGCTGGAGGTTGAGGCACACAGCATATCAAGCGATGAACAGGGCTGCGGCATGGACCAGGGGCTGCTGCTCAAGCAGGGCCGGTATGTCTATGGCGGCGGTGTCACGATGACCTGCCCGATGATGGCAGCTCTTGCCCAGTGGGAAATTCATGTGGTTGGGCCGGCTGCTCAAAAACATCTGGGTACGGATGTTTCGCGTGTCGTTCACTATGGCACTTACTCCTGCCGCAATATCAATGGCGCCTTGGCAGGACCACGAAGCGCGCATGCGACGGGGCAGGCCCTGGATGTGGCCGGCTTCAAGCTCGCGGATGGGCGTCAGGTCTCCCTGCTCCACGACTGGGACGCCGATGACGATAATGATGACGGCAAGGCGGCATTCCTGCGTGATGTCCGCGACGGGTCCTGCGGTGTCTTCTCCACCGTCCTGTCACCCGACTACAACGAGAACCACAAGGACCACTTCCACTTTGAAGTTGGCGGCTGGGGTATCTGCCGGTAGCCAGTTTCACTTGGCTTGTAGACTGTCACCGGTTATGTCGTGGAGGTGGTTGAACACACGCAATTGTTGCTAGTGATTGAGCGCTCGGCCAGACTTGGAGGACTTCTCAAATGAGCGATTCAGGAGTGCGTGAGGCACTTTCCTCAGTGTGGGTCGCAGTACTTGGTGCTTTGACCGCGCTCGGAATTGTTGCTGGCGTTGGATTTGCGTCATTCGATCAAGGTCAGAAGTTTGCGGAGCGTGAGCTTGAGGCTTACGAGGCCCTTAACAAGAGCCTACAATCCGTCATTCCCGGTTTGGCAGAGAAGGGGGAGGTATCAGATGCAGATATTATTCAGCTGCAGTCCAGATTGTTCGAAGCCGATGCCTTGCGCCAAATCGAGTCCAATAGCGCCGCAGAGATAGAAGCCCTAAAGGCATCTCTGAGCGAAGCAGAAGCAACGATTAAACAGCGGGATAAGCAGCTTCGAGAAAGTAAAAGTACCGATAGGTCAGATGAGATCGTGGCATTGGCCGAGAAGGTCCAATCTCTAAACTCAGAGGTAGCCCGTCTGAAATCAGCAAACCGAAAGCTTGAGAGTGATTTAGATAAGGCGCTGAACCGAACGCAGAGAGCAACGACGACTCCAGCTTCACCGACGCAAGCCACGGAAGTTGAAGTGCGCCTTGAACCGTCGAGGTCGATACGTGTGACCGAGCTAGGAATCGAGTTTGCTCTCATCCATGTTTACGCAAGCACTGCTAGAATCCGAGCGAACGGCACTTTGCATGACCTGGAGCTTCTGGGGAGTGTTCCTTTGAGCCCAAACTGCAGAGTCATAT
>JANQMQ010000420.1 GCA_028279995.1 Candidatus Phaeomarinibacter sp.
CAGCACGTAGCGGTCGGTCAACGGGGCGGCGAGCGCAATCGCCCAGGCCCCCGGCCAGAACAGCAGCCAGGTGCCGATGGGCCGGTCAGCCCGCATCAATCTCAGAAAGGGACGTGTGAAGGCCGGTGCCCACCGGTCGACCCAGTTGTCCGGGGCGGCATCGGCAACACTGCCGTTATCTTCGCCGGGCTTATCCCCGTCACGGTGGGGTCTGTTATCTTGAGGACCTGTCATGCGACCCGTGATACTTGGGGACACCATGTCGAGCAACCGCGCAAATATGATTCGTCTTTTTGTCTCATCCCCTCTCGAGGCAGACAGCCCCATCGACCTGCCCCCCGAGCAGGCCCACTACCTCGCAAACGTTATGCGCCGGAAGGCGGGCGACGAAGCCCTGGCCTTCAACGGCGCGGATGGTGAGTGGCTGATCCGGCTGGACGAGATCGGCAAGAAACGCGCCTCTGCCACACCGGTGGAGCGGACCCGCAAGCAGACATCCGGCGCCGACCTGCACCTGCTGTTCGCGCCCCTGAAGCGCGCCCGCATCGACTATCTGGCACAAAAGGCGACAGAGATGGGTGCTGCCCTGCTGCAGCCCGTCGTGACCCGGCGCACCCAGGCAGAGCGGGTCAAGACCTCCCGGCTGCTGGCCAATGCGGTGGAGGCTGCCGAACAGTGCAATCTGCTGTTTGTGCCCGAGGTGGAGGAGCCGGCAAAGCTCGAGACCGTGCTCACCCGCTGGTCCCGCGATCGGCAGATTTTGTTCTGTGATGAAGCGCTACGGGGCGCGGACGTACTGCCACCCGCTGACTTCCTGCGCACTCTGCCGGACGGGGTGAAGCAGGCCCCCTGGGCGATCCTGATCGGTCCCGAAGGCGGCTTCGATCCAGCGGAGCGCAAAATGCTGCAGGCGATGGAAAACGCCCACGCGGTAGCGCTCGGCCCCCGCATCATGCGCGCTGATACGGCCGCCGTCGCCGCCATGGCGCTGTGGCAGTCAGTGCTGGGGGATTGGCGGTGACGACACAAAGCTTACTGGCAGTTTTCCACAAGTGGGAGGCACGCCCATCGCCGGTCCGTGCCGCTGCCTGAATTGCCGCCAAACGTGATGGATCTGACCAGGTCGTCACGGACCGTGACATCAACTGAGCACGTGCCGCGTTGTGTTGATGCTGGCATGCGAATGATGACACCCGGTGTCCCGCCATACAGGTCGTAGGCATTACGATGCTCGACCCGTTCGTGTTCATAGCGCCAGACCTCCCCACTTTCGGTCTGACCGACCGAATGAGGATCACCCATGCATTGCCGCAGTGCCGTTGCGCTTTGCCCGTCGAGGTTAGCAATTCGGCTGTCCACCCGGCGGGTATCCAGTCCGGCGCTACAGGCGGCGAGAAAAATCGAAGAGAAAACGGCAAGAACCGGTCTGCCGGATAACCAACGCACCATACGAGTCCCCATGACTTCTACCCAGTGCAACCAATAGTGAACTTCGGCCCGGAGCATGTAAATGCCGCAGATATGAGCGGCGCGAAGCCTTTTGTGCGTGTTGCACCCAGGCAACCTTGTGACTTGTGCGGAATAGCCCAAGCCCTTACATGACCGGGAGCCCATTTTGCGTCAGGTATTGGACGGGTGGGACCAAAAGGCCGGATAACGGCCATTACAGCGACGGCCCCAAAGAGGCCCTGAAGGAACGTTCGGCATGTCGGCACCACCCACCACGCGTGAAACGGCCCCCATCGTTGAGACGCGCGACGAACTCGTGGCGTATCTGGCATCCGGCTCGAAACCCAAGACCGACTGGCGCATCGGCACCGAACACGAAAAATTCGGCTATCGCATCGGCGACTTTTCCCCCATGCCTTACGACAACGCACCCGGCGAGACCGGCGCCACCGTGAAGGCCATGCTGGAAGGCATGCAGCGCTTCGGCTGGGAGCCGGCGTATGAAGGTGACAATGTCATTGCGCTTATGGGCAATGAAAAGACCGGCGGCGGCTCCATCACGCTCGAGCCAGGTGGACAGTTCGAGCTGTCCGGTGCGCCGCTGGAAACCCTGCATGACACCTGCGACGAGGTGCATACCCATCTCGACCAGGTGGCGACGGTTGCCGGTGAGATTGATGCAGGCTTCATCGGTCTTGGCTTCGCACCGCGCCGGTCTCTCGCAGAAACACCGGTCATGCCCAAGGGCCGCTACGGCATCATGCGGCAATACATGCCAAAGGTCGGCAGCCGTGGACTGGACATGATGTTCCGCACGGCCACCGTTCAGGTGAACCTCGACTTCTCGTCGGAAGCCGACATGGTTCAAAAATACCGCATCGCCCTGGCGCTGCAGCCCATCGTCACCGCCATCTTCGCCAACTCGCCCTTCTATGAAGGCAAGCCCAACGGCGTGCTCTCCAACCGGGCGCATGTGTGGCTTGATACGGACGCGGACCGCACCGGCATGCTCCCCTTTGTCTTCGAAGACGGCTTCGGCTTTGAACAATATGTGGATTACGCCCTCGACGTGCCCATGTATTTCGTCCATCGCAACGGCACCTATGTGGATGTGTCCGGCCAGTCGTTCCGTGACTTCATGCAGGGTAGGCTCAAGGGTCTTGAAGGTGATCGCCCGTCACTCGACGACTGGGAAAACCACCTGACAACGATCTTCCCCGAAGCCCGCCTCAAGCGCTTCATCGAGATGCGCGGTGCCGATGGCGGCCCGTGGCGGCGCCTGTGTGCGCTGCCCGCCTTCTGGGTCGGCCTGTTCTATGACGAAGCCGCGCAGACCGCCGCCTGGGACCTTGTGAAAGACTGGACCACGGAAGAGCGCGAACAACTGCACCAGGATGTGCCGGCGCAGGCGCTTAAAGCAAAATTCCGCGACCGCACGGTGCTTGATATCGCCCGCGACGCCTGCGCCGTCGC
>JANQMQ010000186.1 GCA_028279995.1 Candidatus Phaeomarinibacter sp.
GGCCAGTACCTTCATGCCGATGTCAAAGGTCTCAATCTCGGCGATGTCGCGGATGCAGCCATAGACGACGACACCGGCCCAGCCGTTCTTTTCCGCAAGCTCGGCAAGGTTGCCGCCGAAGAGGGCGCAGCGCTCCGAGCCGCCGCCATCGACCACAAGCACCCGGTCATTGCCGGGACCTTCGACCGCTTCGCGCACCTTGGCATTGTCCTCAAAGCATTTGAGGGTTTTTACCGGGCCATGAAAGGCATCGCGGCTGCCGAAATCCGCGAAGATCGGGTCCAGCACGCGGACGGCATCGCCGTGATCGTCGGAGAGGTCGGTTGTGGCGGGGCTGTTTGACATGGAGTTGCTCCGGGTTTGTCTGTTTTTCTGTTGGTAGCACGGGGCGGGGCGGGAACGAAGACCGTCATAAGGTCTTTGCGTATTGGAAATCCGCGTTATTGTAACGCCCGAAAACAATAGAGACTTTCGCGATAGCTGGTGGCCCGCCAAACGAGGCTGCGCATCGTGGGCAAGGGAAACAATCGGGAGGACGTCATGGCATCCGTTCATGATCTGTCGAGCTATCGCGAACCGCAGCCGGCCATCAAGGTGGCCATTATCGGCGCCGGTGTGGCGGGTATCTGCCAGGCAATCAAGCTGCAGGAAGCGGGCATCGAG
Source organism: Candidatus Phaeomarinibacter sp. (assembly GCA_028279995.1). Lineage (GTDB taxonomy): Bacteria > Pseudomonadota > Alphaproteobacteria > CGMCC-115125 > CGMCC-115125 > Pyruvatibacter. The sequence continues at coordinate 664 of JANQMQ010000186.1, forward strand.
TTCACGATCTATGAAAAGGCCGGTGACATCGGCGGCACCTGGCGGGACAACACCTATCCCGGCTGCTCCTGTGATGTGCCACTGCATCTCTACCAGTACTCCTTCGAGATGAGTCCTGAGTGGCGCAACAAGTTTGCCGACTACAAGCAGATCAAGGCGTATCTTGACCGCGTCGTCGAGAAATACGGGCTGCGGCCGTTCATCAAGCTCAACTGTGCTGTAGATGCGGCGGTGTTCGACGAAGCGAAGGGCGTGTGGTCCCTCACGACCGAACATGGCGTGACGGTCGACGCCAATATTCTCGTGGCGGGCACTGGCCAACTCAACCGACCGCAGTTGCCGGATATTCCCGGGACGGAGGACTTCAAGGGTGATGCGTGGCATTCGGCACGCTGGAACCATGATGTGGACCTCAAAGGCAAGCACGTTGCGGTGATCGGCAATGGGGCAAGCGCCATCCAGTTCGTGCCGGAGATCGCCAAGGAAGCCGGCACGGTCACGATCTTCCAGCGTTCAGCAAGCTGGGTATTGCCGCGGCCCGAGCGGGTGTTCAAGGAGTGGGAGAAGAACCTCTATCGCCGCTTCCCGTGGCTGATGTGGATCCAGCGCACGCGCATGTGGCTGAACGGGGAGCAGCTGCTCTTGAGCTTCCGGCACATGGGCTGGGCGCTGAAGAAGGGACACGTCAAGGAAGCGGAAGAATATGTGTCCGACCCGGAGAAGCGGGCCAAGCTGCTGCCGGACTATGAGCCGGGCTGCAAGCGGGTGCTGTTTTCCAATGATTGGTGGCCCGCCATGGGGCGCTCCAATGTCGAGATCGAAACCACAGGCATTGACCGCATCACCGAGACCGGCATCCGCACAAGAGACGGTCAAGATCATGCCTTCGACGTCATTGTCTATGGCACCGGGTTCGACACTACCCACTTCCTGGGGCCGGTGGACGTCAAAGGTCTTGGCGGGCGTGACCTGCGGGAGGAGTGGAAAGACGGGGCGGATGCGCATCTGGGCATCGGCGTTTCGGGCTACCCGAATTTCTATCTGCTCTATGGGCCCAATACGAACCTCGGACACAACTCCATCATTTACATGATCGAGTGCCAGACCGCCTATGTGACGCAGATCGCGCAGAAACTCCGCGATGATCACATTGCCTATGTGGATGTGCGCGCCAGCGCCCAGGCGGAGTGGGACCGCGGCGTGCAGGAAGACAACGCCAAGAGCGTATTCGCGTCCGGCTGTACCAGCTGGTACAAGACCGCCGATGGCCGCATCACAAACAACTGGCCGAACTCAACGCTGACCTACAAGCGGCTGACCAAGCATGTGAACTGGGACGACTATGCCGTGGTCGCGCGAGGAGCGGGGCAGGCGCAGGCGGCGGAGTAGGGACAGCCTTGCGAGTTGGTGCCGTGCGAACGCGGCCCAGAAAATTTCCCACATTCTATCCCCGGTCTTGAAAGCGCCCGCATACTTGCTGGCACCTTCCGCTGACGGACAGGCCGGGCCGTCCGGCTCTGGGCGGAAGGGCGGATGCCTGGAAGGCGGGATAGGCTGTGTCTCTTCCGAAATGGAGAGGCGAGACACGTCCTGCGCGACGCGTGAGTACCGGGCGCGCGTCAGAAGGGCGGCGGTGTGCCGACCCGGCTTGCTGATTTTCAGCATGCCCGGGCATTCCTCGCGCGGACGACAAAGTGCGGGATGTCTGAAACGGGTTCGTCATGGATACGGTGGGGTAACGCCCATTGTGCCCGGGGCCGCGCACTGCCTTAGGACATCCGTGTGTGGAGCGCCTTTGAGCCTGCCACATCACAGACGTTCGACGTCACGACGTCCAGGCCGGTGGGCCGGGGCGCTCCCACTCCCGTAAGCCGAGAGGAAACTGAGTCCTCAACTCGCGGCATTAATGCCGGCGGGATGTTTGCGCGTGGCAGAACAACAGTCGCTGGGGGCGCATTACTGGACAGGTAGTTGTGCAAGCGGGCGCGCACCCCCATTCTGGTTCTCAAATGGAGGTGACGGCCATGTCTGATTTCAAGCTTGAGGGTGGGTGCCAGTGCGGGGCGGTGCGCTATGTGCTGACGGCGCCTCCGATCATGGCCTATGCGTGCCATTGCACCGAGTGTCAGCGGATTTCCGGCAGTTCATTTGCCATTGCCTGCGCCATTTTGCAGGACAGCATAGAGATCACGCAGGGGGAGCTTGCGCGCGTCGACTGGACAGTTGAAAGCGGGGCGCATCGCTATGGCGAATTCTGCGCCGCCTGCGGCACGCGTATCCGCCATGGCAGCGTGCCTGATCAGGGCATCTATTCCCTGCGGGGCGGGACGCTTGATGACAAAGGCTGGGTGTATCCGGTGGCTCATATCTGGCAAAGCAGCAAGACAGACTGGATCACACCGCCCGAAGACGCGCTCACATATGATGGTCAGCCTACGGACTATACGCCGATCATCGAGGCCTATCGCACC
>JANQMQ010000455.1 GCA_028279995.1 Candidatus Phaeomarinibacter sp.
GGGAGGCTTTGTTTCATGAAGCTCGACAGTTCAATTTCAGCCGTCATTACCGGCGGTGCATCCGGTCTCGGCGAGGCAACAGCCCGCGCTCTGGCAGCAGAAGGCGTGAAGATCGGCATTTTCGATCTCAACGCTGAAAAGGGCGAGGCTCTCGCCAAGGAACTCGGCGGCGTGTTCGCTGAGTGCAACGTGACCGACGAAGCCGGTGTGGACGCTGCTTTCGCCAAGTCCCGTGACGCCATCGGCCAGGAGCGCATTCTGGTGAACTGCGCAGGTATCGGTAACGCGATCAAGACCGCTGGCCGCAACAAGGAAACAGGCGAAATCAACGCCTTCCCGACGGATAAGTTCGACCTGATCATCCAGATCAACCTCGTCGGCACGTTCCGCTGCATCGCCAAGTCCGCTGCCGGCATGATGACCCTGGACCCGCTGGAAGGCGGTGACCGTGGTGCGGTCATCAACACGGCATCCGTCGCAGCGCAGGACGGCCAGATCGGCCAGGCGGCGTACTCAGCATCGAAGGCCGGTGTTGTCGGCATGACCCTGCCGATCGCCCGCGACCTCTCCCGCGAAGGCATCCGTATCAACACGATCCTGCCGGGTATCTTCGATACGCCGCTGCTCGCCGGTGCTCCTGAAAAGGTGCGTCAGGCGCTAGGTGCACAGGTGCCGTTCCCCGCACGTCTTGGTGCGCCGGATGAGTATGCGCATCTCGCCAAGACCATGATCGAGAACGGCTACTTCAACGGTGAAAGCGTCCGCCTCGACGGTGCGATCCGTATGGCGCCGCGGTAGGCTTCAGGCCATCGACAGACTGGAAAGGTCGTCCGGGTAACCGGGCGGCCTTTTTGTTTGCGTGCTCACTGAGTCTTCAGGGTGTCGCGCGCATAGGCGGTCAGCATGCGCTTGATCTCAGCGATGTAGGGCTTGCGGGTGCGGGAGGTCTTTGGCGGCACCTTTGCAAAGGCGTCTGTCATGGTGCTGCCGAGAACCGCGATGAAAATGCCTCGGCGGGCAGGCGTGAGCCCGGGCATGGCCTGTTTGACGACCAGGTCAAGACGGGCTGTCAGGTCCCGACGCAGATTGTCTGCCAGAAAACCTGCAACGCCTGCGCCTGAAGGTGTGCGCGCGATGCATATGAAGCCCTCATTTTGATCCTGCAGGTTTTCCAGCCCGTCAACCATGTTGCCGATAAAGGCTTCTGGATCACGCGCCAAGGCCTCCGGCGTCATGTGGGTGTTCGAAAAGTCCGCGACCTCGCCGGCAAATTTTTCACTCAGCGCGTCATAGATGCCGGTCTTGCCGTCGAAGAACTGGTAGATCGACCCGACGGGTACATCGGCAGCTTCGGCAATGTCACGGACAGTGAGGTCTTCGAATGACTTTGACGCCAGCAGACTGCGTGTCTCCGCCAAGACGCGTTCAGCACGAGCGCGACTGCGTTCCTGTACCGGTTTGCGGGCCATTGTTCCTCACGAGATGTTCGGACCCTCTTTAGCAAAACATGAACCTGCCGTCATGTTATTTGACATGAACGCGAACACATGTTCATGTTTATGGAGAGAACAGTTGGTGCCCTTGATGTGGCGCCAGGCATAGAGGGCATGAGATGGCTAATCCTGATACCCAATCGGAGCATGGTGATTGCTGTGAAACCGACGACGTGGCGTCACCTGAAACGGGGACACCCGGTGAGGTTTCCTTTGAGGCATTTCATCATGCGATGCACATGCTCATGGCGTCTTCCTGCTGTGGCGGAGGCGCCGGCGGCGCGACCATGGCGGCACGCCGGGCGCAGCGTTTCAGTCCGTTTGAGAAGCTGGGCTTCGATGCCTGGCGTGACAGCATCAAATCCCGCACACCCAGGCTGCCGACCATCTCCGGTACTTATCTGCTTCCGGATGTGACGGTTGTAAGTCCTGACGGGTCGCAGCAGTCCCATCGTGATGTCATCGTTTCCGGTGAGACAATCCAAAGCATCGTTCCGCATGGGGCCGCGCATGTCGACGATGTGGTTGAGGCTGCGCGTGGACGATATGTGTCAACGGCCTTTATCGACATGCATGTGCATATGCCACCGCACAATGTGCTGCGGCTGACGCCGTTGTTCATGCTGCAGACGCTGCGGCACGGCATCACGATCTGTCGGGATGCAGGCGATACGGACGGCACGGCTACGCCTGCTGCGCTTGAGCAGGTGTATTCGGGGAGGCTGCCCGGGCCGGACATTCATTACGCTTATTCTTTTATCAACCGTCCGCCGGCGCGGTGGGCCAACTCAGTTGTGTATGACGACGCGGCCCAAGCACCAGCCATTGTTGAGCGGCTAAAGCGGTTGGGGGCAAGCTGGGTCAAGTCATATGAAAACCTCGACGTGCCCCGTATCGCCGCACTCAAGGCCGCTGCTGCTGAAGCAGGACTTGGTGTGATGGGGCATGTGCCGACGACACTGGGCTTGGAAGAGGCGCTGGTGCCGGACGCTCAGCATAATTTCGGTGTGCCGGACCCCAAGAGCCTGCGCCGGGACCATGTGTGGAGCCGCATGGTGGACTGGCAGGATGTGGATCAGTCACGGATCGATATCATCCGGCGGGCGGCTGAGGCTCATGACCTGGCCTTCACGCCGACGCTGGAGACAACGCGAAATGCGCTTCACTATGCGGACACAATGTCCGGTGAAGCGAGATCAATCGCGGGCCTGCTTCCGTCATTCTATGGTGACATCGTCTGGGACCCGGATCACGGCCTTCCGGCCTATCGCGGACTGACACCGGATGAGTTTGACCGGGCCCGGGACGCGCGCGAGCGCAAGCATGCGCTGGTCGGCCAACTCTACGAAGACGGTGCTGACCTCAGGGTCGGGACGGATACTCAACAGCCCTATGTGGCGCCGGGCCGGTCTTTCCATCAGGAAATCGAGGAGTTTGAGGCCAGTGGCATTCCGCGGTCCGAGGTTGTGCGGCTGTCAACCGCACATGCGGCGGCCAAGCTCGGACTGGATCACGCGGGCCGTGTGGCATCCGGAAAACGGGCGGAGTTGCTTGTCAGCGATCGTTCTCCTCATGCGGCTGACTGGTCGCCTGACACGTCGCTGGTTGCTGTTGCGGCGCGCGGCAAGCTTGTCATGACAGCTGACCTTGACCGGGAAATTGCTTCTGAACTCGGGCGGTTTGAGTCCGTGTTTGCCGCATACACTTCGCACTGGCTTGCCAAGTTCGCCATGAAGAAGGCTGCATCCCGCTTCGTCGCGTAATAGTTCGTCATCGAAACTTCAATGTCATGTCATTTAGTGCGTTCCCGCGTACAACTTTGGATGATCACAAAAACGTAAGTGCGCGGGCGGGCTTTTCGCTTTACAAAGCGCCACACACATAACTCCCGGAGGAAACAAGAATGCTTGGATATACCTGCGTCGGCACCAACGACCTGCCCAAGGCGCTGACCTACTACGAAACGCTATTGGCTGATCACAATCCCAACATGGTGATGGAAGATCCGGGCCGGATGCGGATTTACAGCAACGGCCAGGGCGGCATGCTGATGGTCACCAAGCCCGCCGACGGTGGTGAAGCGACGGTCGGCAATGGCTGCATGATCGCTATCCCCGGCGGGAGCCGTGAAGGCGTGGATGCGCTTTACAAGAAAGCCATGGACCTTGGCAGCGCGGATGAAGGCGGTCCCGGTGAGCGGATGCCCGGTTTCTACGGTGCGTATTTCCGTGATCTGGACGGCAACAAGATTTGCGCGTTTCACATGGGCTAGACCCACATGGGCCAGGGCGTAAGCCAGGCACATAATCTGAGAAGGCCGCTCCTTACCGGGGCGGCCTTTTTTCTGTTTTGTCGTGTTTCCATGCCACGCTTACCTGCAACGTAGGTGTCCATGGGCCCTGAGTGGGGTTTACTGGCGGCATCTTCATTCCTCACCTCATCCCTCAAGGAGAGAGACATGCTCGCTTATGCCACAATCGGAACAAATGACCTGCCCAAGGCGCTTGCCTTCTATGATGCGCTGCTGGCGGACCTGAACCCACAGGTGCTCATGGAAGAAGAAGGCAACATGCGCATCTATGCAGGCGGTCCCGGTGCGATGATCATGGTCACCAAGCCTTATGACGGGAACGCGGCCACCCCGGGCAACGGCAACATGCTGGCGATGCAGCCGGGCAGCAAGGAAGCGGTGGACGCCATGCACGCCAAGGCCCTTGAGCTTGGTGGCAGCGATGAAGGCGCGCCGGGCGACCGCGGTCAGGGCTTCTACGGTGCTTATTTCCGCGATCTGGACGGCAACAAGCTCTGCGTGTTCCACATGGGTTGACGCGTGAGCCATCCACAAAA
>JANQMQ010000461.1 GCA_028279995.1 Candidatus Phaeomarinibacter sp.
GAATGCCGGTGCGGTCACCTGTGTTGTCGTCATCCAGCTCGAAGCCGAGCAGACTGTCGATTTCATCCTGATTGAGGACACGTTCGCCGGCACCGCTCACGCCGGACGCAGCTTCTTCCTCTTCTTCACCGGAAAGACTGGCTTCCCACTCAGCCGCCATGTCATCAGCTTCACCGTCGTCCGATGCGTCTGCTTCCGCCTCGGCCGCCCAGGCGGCTGCCATGTCGTCCTGATCTGTTTCGTCTTCCATCGCCATACTAATTGCCTGTCATGTCCGTGCGTTCTGGCAGCGGCTACTGAATAATCATTTCTGTGAACAGCACATCCGCCACTTCATAGGGGCGAACATCCATGTTGATACGGCGGAGAATTTCTTCCTTGAGCCGGAAGAGGCCGGCGGACCCTTCAAGGTCGGACGCCCGCAACTCACGCAGATAAATCTGGAACTTGTCGATGATGCGCGGCATCAGCGGCTCGATCTTTGGCAATGCCGCTGCATCATGGAGTTCCAGTGTGACCTTGAACTTCACGAATGACCCGCGCGGGTCATCGGTCTGCAGGTTGATGATAAGTTCCGGCAGCTCATAGAAGACGATCTTTGACGGATCGACCACTTTCTTACCGTCCTCGCCGACTTCCACAGGCTCTTCTTCCGCACCGCCGAAGACGCCCATCATGAAGGCACCGCCAAGACCGCCGATGATGAGGAGCAACGGCAGCGCAATAAAGAGGACCATCTTCTTGCCGGACATTTTCTTGGAAGAGGATTCGCCCTCTTCGTCTTCAATGTCGGAAATGTCGTCGGCAGATGCCGTAGCGTCACTCATGTTGCAAACCTTGCGCGTGGTGGAGTGCCTCTTGAGAGGAAGCTCCGCGAACTATCCCGGTGCATCCCACCCGTCCTTGGCGGTCTGCGTCTGACATGTTCGCCGCCGCGCATTCTGCCGGTGGCACGCTGGCATATGGATGGCGCGCGATCCCGCGCATGACCGATCCCCCAGCTTTCATGGACGCAGTGTGGCCCTGGTCGGTTAACGAAGCGTTTTGCAAACCGGCAAGTGAGGCAAAAAACCGGCAAAAAGTGCCGGGTGCCCGGCAATCAGCAGCCTTTTGCCGCCCCCGCCAGTCAGACCAGACCGCCTAACTCCTTGATTTGATTCACTTTCCGATTTGGCACGGCGGCTGCAGTGCCTGGTCCGTGGCGGTGACCCGAAGCTGCCACATGACGATACACAAATCCGTCCACAGAGCTTTTTCCCGAGAGCTCATGGGGACACCGACCAGCCTGAGGTCAGCTATGGAACATGCAATTTCGATTGCCCTGTCACGTCAGATGACGTTGCGCCGTGCGATGGACATCGTCGCCAACAACGTCGCCAACGCGAACACGTCGGCCTACAAAGCGGAAGCTCCGATCTTTTCAGAGTTCCTGATGCCCGGCGCGGAAGCGGACGACCGCAGAGGCCCCGCCAAGGCTGGCGCCCTCTCCTTCGTGCTCGACACAGGCACCAATCGCGACCTCTCAGAAGGCGACATCACAACAACCGGCAATCCCTTCGATGTGGCCATCGCCGGCGAAGGTTTCTTTGCCGTGCAAACCCCTGACGGCCAGCGCTTTACCCGCTCAGGGCATTTCGCTGTAGACCAGAACAACCAGCTCGTAACGCCGCAGGGCGATCCGGTGCTGTCTGCTGCCGGCGCACCGATCACCATCAATCCGGACGACGGCGTTATTGAAATCGGCCGCGACGGCACCATTGCGGCAGGCGAAACCACCATTGGTCGTATTGGCGTCGTCAACGTGGACAACCCCGCCGCCATGAAAAAGACCGGCGACAATTATCTCGAAACCAACCAGGACGCGGTCCCGGTTGCCAACCCGACGGTGATGCAGGGCTTTATCGAGAGTTCAAACGTCAAGCCGGTGGTCGAAATGACACGGATGATTGAAGTCATGCGTGCCTACACCTCCACCCAGAAGACCATCAACAAGATGGGCGAACTCCAGCAGTCCGCCATCCGCCAGCTCGGCCGGGAGCCGCGTTAGCGCCTGATTTACCGGGGCGCACCTGACGCCCCTCAAGACCTGAACCGGAAACCCGTCCGGAAAGAGGAGACCGAAGAGATGAAGTCACTCAGTATCGCAGCCACCGGCATGCTCGCCCAGCAGCTCAATGTCGAAGTGATCTCAAACAACATCGCCAACATGAACACGACCGGCTACAAGCGCCAGCGGGCCGAGTTCCAGGATCTGATCTATCAGAACCTTCGGCGTGTCGGATCCACATCCTCGGATGCCGGAACGGTGGTACCAACAGGCATTCAGATCGGCGTCGGTGTGAAGGCCGGGTCGGTGTACCGTATCTCCAGCCAGGGCAACCTGACTCCGACGGACAATACTTACGATCTTGCAATCCAAGGCGAAGGCTACTTCCGCGTGACGCTGCCCACCGGTGAGGACGCATATACCCGCGCGGGCGCCTTCCAGCTGAATGCAAGCGGCCAGATCGTCACCACTGACGGCTATGAACTGTCGCCTGCCATCACAGTGCCCAGCGATGTACGGGACGTTTCGATCAACAGCCAGGGTCAGGTTGAAGCCTTCCTTGACGGCCAGACAAACTCAATCGTCCTGGGTCAGCTGGAGATCGTACGCTTCTTCAACAAGGCCGGCCTTGAAGCCCGCGGCGGGAGCCTGTTTACCGAAACCGCAGCTTCCGGCGCGCCCACTGCCGCCACACCGGGATCCGTCGGCTACGGCACTCTGCTTCAGGGCTACCTTGAAACCTCCAACGTCGACTCCGTTGGAGAAATCACAAACCTGATCAGTGCCCAGCGCGCTTACGAGATGAACGCAAAAGTCATTACGTCTACCGACGAAATGCTCTCAGTTGCGTCCAACCTCCGTTAGTTCGGTACCGGATAGGAAAACCTCATGAGCCTCCTTCGCACATTTTCACTGCGTACCCTCCTCGCCACCGCTGCACTGGCCACGGCAGGCATCGCCGGGCACGCGGAAGCCGCAACCCCGACGGAAGCAGTGCTGCGCGACAAGGCCGTGGTAACCGGCGACGCGGTGACCCTCGGCGACCTTTTCATCAATGCAGGCGACCAGGCGTCAACACTTGTTTCCCGCGCCCCTGCCCCGGGAAGCCGCGCCGCCATCAATGCAACCCACGTGGCAAATGCAACGCGCGCGGCGGGAATGCTATGGCCGAACCACGAGCGCTACACACATTTGATCGTCAACCGGGACGGCACACAGGTGCCAGGTGAGACGGTCACCTCCATGCTTGAGAACGCCATTGCCCATGCTGAAGCAGCAAACACGCCTTTTGATGTGTCCTACTCGCTCGCCCTGGATTCGGATCCCAAACCCATGTTCGTGGCCAAGGGAAATGTGCCGGAAGTGATCGTGAAAGACCTGTCCTACGACGCCCGGTCCGGCCTGTTTTCCGCGCGCATCACTACCCCCGCCCAAGGCGCATCCATCCAGCGGGTGACCGGGCGCGCAAAGCAGACGCGCGAAATCCCTGTCGTAGCGTCCTCAGTTGCCCGCGGCGAAGTGCTCGAACGGGACATGCTGACCCTCATCGACATGCCGGTTGGCCGCATTGCGCCGGGCACAGCTCTTGAGATTGATGACCTGATCGGCAAGACCCCGCGCACAGCGCTTCGTGTCGGTCAGCCCATCCGTACCAAGGACATGCGCCTGCCCATCACCGTCGCCAAGGACGCCCGCGTAACCATTACCTTCGAGTTGCCAGGCATGATCCTGACGGCCCAGGGCCGCGCGCTCGAAGACGCACCCATGGGCGGCATCCTCCGTGTCATCAACACCCGCTCCCACCGCACGGTTCATGCTCGCGTCACCGGCCCCGACCAGGTGGTCATAGAAGGCGGCGCACAGATGCAAGTCGCCGGAACGCCAACCAACTAGATCAGACCTCCATTTCGGCCCCCGACCGGAAACAAGCCTGAAGGACAAGACCATGACGATCACTTCAAAATCAGTACTGCGCATTGCAGCCCTTGGCGGTCTCGCCTTCGCGCTCACTGCTTGCAACGCCGCAGACCGCCTCAAGAATGTCGGCAAGGCACCGGACCTGGCACCAATCGAAAATCCGGCGATGCGTGCCGAGGTCCAGACTGTTTCGCTTCCCATGCCGGAACCCGAGACCGTGTCATACCAGCCCAATTCCCTGTGGCGCGCTGGCGCACGCGGCTTCTTCAAGGATCAGCGCGCATCGGCCATCGGCGACATCCTGACTGTCACCATTGAGATCACCGACAAGGCGGAAATCGAAAACACCACCGAGCGCTCCCGCGCCAACTCGGAAGATGCCGGTCTCGACAACCTCTTCGGCTACGCAGCCAATCTCGACCGCCTGTTCCCGGATGAAGTCGACAACGCCAACCTTGTCGGCGCAGACTCCACCAGCTCAAGCCGTGGCGCCGGCTCCGTCGACCGGGAGGAAATCGTCAACCTCACAGTCGCCGCCATCGTCACGCAGGTATTGCCCAACGGAAACATGGTCATCCAGGGCAAGCAGGAAGTCCGGGTGAACTATGAAGTCCGTGAACTTCTTGTCGCAGGTGTCATCCGG
>JANQMQ010000469.1 GCA_028279995.1 Candidatus Phaeomarinibacter sp.
TTAAAACACCGGCGGAAGAGCGCATCGAAGGCATCATTGCCCCTCTCGTGGAGAGCCTGGGCTATGAGATCGTGCGCATCCGCATCATTGGCTCCGGCACACCCACTTTGCAGATCATGGCGGAACGTGCTGACGGCACCATGCCAATCGAAGGTTGCGAGGAAGTCTCCCGCGCCGTCTCGGCGGCGCTGGATGTGGATGATCCGATTTCCGGCAAATACACCCTCGAAGTGTCCTCCGCCGGGATTGATCGGCCGCTCACCCGCGAAAAGGATTTTGAAACATGGGCAGGTCACCTCGCCAAGGTCGAGTTGCAGGTGCCCATTGATGGCCGCAAGCGCTTTCGCGGCATCCTTGACGGGTTTGCGGACGACGAAAACGAAATCCGCATTGCGGTTGAGATTGAAGGATTTTCCGAGGCGCAGGTCGTTGGCCTGCCGTTCGGCGATGTGCACGACGCCAAGCTGGTGCTGACCGACGCGCTCATCAAACATAGTCAGAAATCAGGTGGGGCCAATCCGGCGCCCACCGAACTTGAAACACTAGAAGAAGACATCACGGAGTAAGTTTCCATGGCACAGGCTGTTAGCGCCAACCGGCTCGAGCTTCTGCAGATTGCTGACGCGGTCGCCCGCGAAAAGTCCATCGACAAGGCAATCGTCATCGAGGCGCTGGAAGACGCAATCCAGAAGGCGGCCCGCTCCCGCTACGGTGCGGAAAATGAAATCCGCGCCCAGATCGACCCCAAGACCGGTGAGATCAAGCTCAACCGTCTGCAGGAAGTGGTCGAGGAAGTTGAAAACGACGCGACCGAAATTTCGCTGGAAGACGCCCGCGTGCGCAATCCGGCTGCGGTGGTCGGCGACTTCCTGACCGAGCCGCTGCCGCCCATCGACTTTGGCCGCATCGCGGCACAGACGGCCAAGCAGGTGATCGTGCAGAAGGTGCGTGATGCCGAGCGCGATCGTCAGTATGATGAATATAAGGACCGCGTCGGCGAAATCGTCCACGGTCTGGTCAAGCGTGTTGAATATGGTCACGTCATCGTGGACATGGGCCGTGCGGAAGCCATCGTCCGCCGCGACGAGCAGATCCCGCGCGAAGCCTTCCGCACCGGTGACCGTATCCGCGCTTACGTGTTTGACGTGCGCCGCGAACCGCGCGGGCCGCAGATTTTCCTGTCGCGCACACACCCGCAGTTCATGGCCAAGCTGTTTGAACAGGAAGTGCCGGAAATTTATGACGGCATCATCGAAATCCGCTCTGTAGCGCGTGATCCCGGCAGCCGTGCCAAGATCGCTGTGATCTCGAATGACGGCTCCATTGATCCCGTCGGCGCCTGCGTGGGTATGCGCGGTAGCCGCGTACAGGCCGTGGTAAACGAGCTGCAGGGTGAAAAGATTGACATCATCCAGTGGTCGCCTGACCCCGCGACCTTCATCGTGAACGGCCTTGCGCCGGCGGAAGTGGTGAAGGTGGTGCTCGACGAAGATGCCGAGCGCATCGAAGTTGTCGTACCGGACGACCAGCTGTCTCTTGCCATCGGCCGCCGTGGCCAGAATGTGCGTCTGGCGTCACAGCTGTCGGGCTGGACCATCGACATTCTGACGGAAGCCGAAGAAAGCGAACGCCGCCAGGCCGAATTCGCCGAGCGCTCCAAGCTGTTTGAAGAAGCGCTGGATGTGGACGAGGTGATTGCCCAGCTGCTGGCGTCTGAAGGCTTCGCGACGGTGGAAGAAATTGCTTACGTGGAAGCGGAAGAAGTCTCCGACATTGAAGGCTTTGATGAAGACACGGCCGCTGAAATTCAGGCCCGCGCGACCGAGTATCTTGAGAAGCTGGACGCGGAACGTGACGCCAAGCGCAAGGATCTTGGTGTGGCCGACGAAGTTGGCGAAGTGCCGGGCATCACGGTGGCCATCATGGTGTCGCTGGGTGAGAACGATGTGAAGACCGTCGAAGACCTCGCAGGCTGCGCCACGGACGATCTGACGGGCTATTACGAGACCGTCGAAGGCGAGCGCCGCCGTGAGCCGGGCTTCCTTGATGGACATGATGTATCCCCGCAGGAAGCAGAAGACATCATCATGGCAGCCCGCGTGAAGGCAGGCTGGATCACCGAGGAAGACCTCGAAGCCATGCGCGCGGAAGCTGAAGCGGCGGAAGCCGACGAGGGTGACGAAGCCGAAGGTGAAGCGGAAGAGGGTGCTGTCGAGGAGGCGCCGGCTGAGTGACCTCTGAGGCTCCAGATGTCCCTGTGACCGACGGTGAGGCGTCCCGCGAAAGCAGGCCAGGCCGCAAGAAGACCCCGGAGCGTCGCTGCATTGTCAGCGGTGAAACGGGGACAACGGCCACGCTGATGCGGTTTGCCATCGGTCCCGACGACCAGGTGGTGCCGGATATTGAAGGCAAGCTGCCCGGACGCGGTATCTGGGTGACGTCCGACCGGGCGTCGGTTGAAAAAGCGGCGGCAAAGGGGCTTTTTTCCCGTGCCGCCAAGCAAAGCGTCAAAGCCCCGGCTGACCTGGCGGATCAGGTCGAGGCGGGGCTGAGACGGCGGGTTCTGGCGCTGCTGGGGCTTGCACGCAAGGCCGGCCAGCTGATGGCGGGCCATGCAAAGGTTGAAGACGCGGCTGAGAAGGCACATGTGGTGGCGCTGTTTTTGGCGTCGGATGCAGGTGCTGAAGGCCAGAGGAATGCGGGTGCCTTGAGCAGCCGTACCGGTGCCCCCGTTGTGGCCGATTTTTCGGCAGAACAATTGGGTTTGGCATTGGGGCGGCCAAATGTGGTACATGCTGCCCTGACTGCAGGCGGCGCTGCCTCAAAAGGGCGAGCGCGGCATATGTCGGCGACGGAGGATGATGGCGGCGAACTCGCCCGGAACGTCCTGCCCGGCGATAAGCTCTCCGGCCTCATCATGTGTGAGGTGGGACGGTTGCAGGGGTTCCAGGGCGGAGCTTGAGTGGGGGGTGGCCCCCGTTGCGGGGTTGGCGCGTGATTTGCGGCCAGCCGGACAGACAGGTTTTTTAAACCCTGAGAGCGGCATGATCAGCCGGCATTCTCAGGGTTGGTAGGTGAAGGGGTCTCATGAGCGAGACAAAAGATACAGACGCGCAAGACGGCGAAACCGGTGGCTCAGGCGCCACCCGGACCCCGCGTGCGTCCGGCGGCAAGCTGACACTCGGCCGGACGGTCGAGACCGGTCATGTGCGGCAGAATTTCTCCCATGGTCGCTCCAAGGCGGTTCTGGTTGAGAAGAAGCGCCGCCGCGTGGCGCCGGCCAAGGACAAGGCTGAAGGAGCAGCGGCCAAGAAGGCAGACGACGCCAAGGCGCCGGTTGTCGAGAAAAAGACCGCAGCCAAGAAGACCGCGGCCAAGACCGCCGGCAAGACGGCTGCGAAAACAGCCGCAAAGACAGCCGCCAAAAAGGATGCTGCCCCCGCTGAAGAGGCAAAGCCCGCCCGCGCCGCCCGTCCCGAGCGCGATGCCCGCGCCCGCGGCAACATGGTGCTGCGCACGCTGACCGACGAAGAAAAGGGCGCCCGCGACCGCGCCCTCGTTGAGGCCCGTGAGCGCGAGAAGATCGAGCGTCAAAAGGCAATCGAGGAAGCCGAACAGCGCAAGATCGCGGAAGAAGCTGCCCGCGTTGCCGCTATTGAAGAAGCCGAACGCGCCGCGCAGGAAGAAGAGCGTGCCCGCCGCGAGGCTGAAGCCAAGGCCAAGGCTGAAAAGGAAGCAGCCCTGCGCGCCAAGGAAGAAGCCGAAGCCGATGGGGCCGCAGCCCCGGCTCAGCCGCCGGCTGAAGCCAAGCCCGGCGCCAAGGCCATTCCGACACCGGTTACCAAGAAGCGCGAAGAAGAGAACAAGCCCGCGCCCAAGCGCACCGGCGGCAATGAACGTCGCCGTGGCCGCCTGACCATTTCAAATGCTCTGGACGACGAGCCGCGCCAGCGGTCACTCGCCGCCATGCGCCGCCGCCAGCAGCGTGAAAAGCGCGCCCGCGGGGGTCAGCAGGAGCAGGTGAAGGTCCACCGCGAGGTAACGATTCCCGACACCATCACCGTGCAGGAACTCGCCAACCGCATGACCGAGCGGGCCGTCGATGTGATCAAGCTGCTGATGCAGCAAGGTCAGATGATGCAGATCAACGATGTGATCGATTCAGACACAGCCCAACTCATCGCGGAAGAAATGGGCCACACGGTGAAACGTGTGTCCGAAGCAGATGTTGAAGTCGGCCTTGAAGGCGACGACGACGCGCCGGGCGATCTGAAGCCGCGCGCACCGGTCGTGACCGTCATGGGCCACGTTGACCACGGCAAGACGTCACTGCTCGACGCCCTGCGTCAGACGGATGTGGTGGCCGGGGAAGCCGGCGGCATCACCCAGCATATCGGCGCCTATCAGGTGCGGATGCCAGGCGGTGACCGTATCACCTTCCTCGATACACCGGGCCACGAAGCCTTTACCACCATGCGGTCGCGCGGCGCCAAGGCGACCGACATCGTGATTCTGGTGGTGGCCGGTGACGATGGCGTGATGCCGCAGACCATCGAAGCCATCAACCACGCCAAGGCAGCGGAAGTGCCGCTGATCATTGCCATCAACAAGATGGACAAGCCGGATGTGGACCCCAACCGGGTCCGTACCGACCTGTTGCAGCATGAAGTGATCGTGGAAAGCATGTCCGGTGATGTGCAGGAAGTGGAAGTATCCGCGACCGCCAAGATGAATCTCGACAAGCTGGAAGAAGCCATTCTTCTGCAGTCGGAGCTTCTTGAACTCAAGGCCAACCCGGACCGGGCCGGTGACGGCATCGTCATCGAAGCCCAGCTCGACAAGGGCCGCGGCCCGGTGGCGACCGTGCTCGTTCAGCGCGGCACGCTGCGTGTCGGTGATGTTCTCGTCGCCGGTGGTGAGTGGGGTAAGGTCCGTGCCCTGATCAATGACCGCGGCGAACAGGTGCAGGAAGCCGGTCCGTCCGAACCCGTTGAGGTTCTCGGTCTTAATGGCACGCCGGAAGCCGGCGACAGCTTCTCCGTTGTGGAAGATGAAGCCCGCGCCCGCGAGATTACCGAGTACCGCCAGCGCATGATGCGCGACAAGCGCGCCGCAGGCTCCGCCCGTGGCTCGCTCGAGCAGATGTTCACGCAGCTGCAGACAGCCGACAAGAAGGAAGTACCGCTCGTCATCAAGGGTGACGTGCAGGGGTCGGTGGAAGCCATCATCGGCGCGCTTGAAAAGGCGGGCACGGACGATATCGTCGCCCGCACGCTGCATGCAGGCGTTGGCGGCATCACC
>JANQMQ010000473.1 GCA_028279995.1 Candidatus Phaeomarinibacter sp.
GTTTGTGGAAGTGGGCTTTGAATTGCCGGTGATGATTTCCGGCACCATCACAGCCCGGTCCGGCCGCACGCTGTCCGGTCAGACGACGGAAGCCTTCTGGTACTCGGTGCGCCACACTCGTCCCATGTCAGTGGGGTTGAACTGTGCTCTCGGCGCCGACCTGATGCGCCCGTTCGTAGCAGAGCTGTCACGCGTGGCCGATGTGCCGGTGAGCGTGTACCCCAACGCCGGGCTGCCGAACGAGTTTGGCGAGTACGACGAAACGCCCGAGCAGATGGCAGGGGCGCTTGGTCAGTGGGCGGAAGATGGCCTGTTCAATATTGTTGGCGGGTGTTGCGGCACAACACCTGACCACATTGCCGCGATTGCCAAAGCCGTCGAAGGCAAAGCACCGCGGCAGATACCGCAACTCGAAACACGAATCCGGCTGTCCGGTCTTGAACCCTTTACCGCAGCAGCTGCCGCTGGGAAGGCAGCAGCTGAATGACGCAGGGCGCTCAAACAGGCGGTTCGTTCATCAATATCGGTGAACGCACCAATGTGACCGGCTCTGCCAAATTCAAGAAACTCATCATTGATGGGAACTACGATGCTGCGCTGGATGTGGCGCGCGACCAGGTTGAGGGCGGCGCGCAGGTCATCGACATCAACATGGATGAGGCCATGCTTGATTCAGAGGCCGCCATGGTGCGGTTCCTGAATCTTGTGGCGTCTGAGCCTGACATTGCCCGTGTGCCGGTGATGATCGACTCGTCCAAATGGGACATCATCGAGAGTGGATTGAGATGTACCCAGGGTAAGGCAATCGTCAACTCGATCTCACTCAAGGAGGGCAAGGAGCCTTTCGTTGAGTACGCAAAAAAGATCCGCCGTTATGGCGCGGCTGCCGTGGTCATGGCCTTTGACGAAGAAGGCCAGGCGGATGTGGCGGATCGCAAGTTCGAGATCTGCAAGCGCTCTTATGATGTACTGGTGAATGAAGTCGGCTTTCCGCCGGAAGACATCATTTTCGACCCGAACATTTTTGCGGTGGCGACTGGCATCGAAGAGCACAATAACTATGCAGTAGAGTTCTTTGAAGCGACCAAGCGCATTCGCGCGGAGCTGCCCTACTGCCATGTGTCGGGCGGTCTCTCGAATGTTTCATTCTCTTTCCGCGGCAACAACGCGGTGCGTGAAGCAATGCACGCCGTGTTCCTCTACCACGCCATTCCGGCGGGGATGGATATGGGGATCGTCAATCCGGCGTCCCTCATTGTGTATGACGAAATTCCCGAGGAACTGCGTGAGCATGTTGAGGATGTAATCCTCAACCGCCGCGAAGACGCGACGGACCGGCTGCTCGAGATCGCGGACAAGTACAAGGGCGGTGGGGCGACAGCGAAGGCCAAGGACCTCACCTGGCGTGAAGGCGATGTGAAGGCGCGCCTGTCTCACGCACTGGTCAACGGCATTGCCGACTATGTGGTGGAAGACACCGAAGAGGCACGCCTTAAGGCAGAGCGTCCGCTGCACGTCATTGAAGGCCCGTTGATGGACGGCATGAACGTGGTGGGGGACCTGTTCGGCGCGGGCAAGATGTTCCTGCCACAGGTGGTGAAGTCCGCGCGCGTGATGAAGAAGGCCGTGGCGCATCTCATTCCGTTCATTGAGGCGGAGAAGGAAGGCAGCGGCGACACGAACGCCAAGGGCAAGATCCTGATGGCGACGGTGAAGGGCGATGTGCATGACATCGGCAAGAACATCGTGGGCGTTGTGCTTCAGTGCAACAACTATGAAGTCGTCGACCTTGGCGTGATGGTGCCGGCGGAAACCATTCTCGAAGAAGCCAAGAAACACGAAGTGGACATTATCGGTCTGTCCGGACTGATCACGCCGTCGCTGGATGAGATGTGTTACGTCGCAGCCGAGATGGAGCGACAGGGCTTTGACATCCCCCTGCTGATTGGCGGCGCGACCACGTCCAAGGTTCATACGGCGGTCAAGATCGCGCCGAACTACAACAACCCGGCCATCTATGTGACGGATGCGAGCCGCGCCGTTGGTGTGGCGTCGGCGCTCCTGTCTGATACGGGCAAAGAAGAATATGTCCGGGAAATCGCCAACGACTATCAGCAGATGGCTGAAAAGCACGCTGCCAGCCGGCAGGATGCGGTGGTGTTCCCGGTCGAGAAGGCCCGGGCCAACAAGGTGCCGATTGACTGGCAGGGCTATGAGCCGCCCAAGCCGGAGTTTCTCGGCCTCAAGGTCTTTGATGATTATGACCTTGGCGAACTCGTGAGCCGTATCGACTGGACACCGTTCTTTCGTACCTGGGATCTTGCGGGCGGCTATCCGGCGATCCTTGATGACGACGTGGTGGGTGAGACGGCAACAAGCCTCTTCAATGATGCTCAGGCCATGCTGCAGCAGATTGTCGGTGAGGGCTGGTTCAAGCCGCGCGGGGTTATTGGTTTCTGGGCGGCGAACTCCATTGGAGACGACATCGAGCTGTATACGGATGATGACCGCAAATCCGTGAAGGCGACCATCCATACGCTGCGCCAACAGATGGAACGCAAGGGTGACAAGGCGCGCCCGAACTACGCGCTGGCAGACTTCGTCGCGCCCAAGGAAACAGGCCTTGCTGACTATTTCGGTGGGTTTGCGGTCACAACCGGTGACGAAGTGGAGCAGCGCGCTAAGGCGTTTGAAGAAGATCATGACGACTACTCGGCCATCATGGTGAAGGCGCTGGGTGACCGGCTGGCTGAGGCCTTTGCCGCGCGGATGCACGAGCGGGTGCGCAAGGAGTTCTGGGGTTTTGAGCCCGATGAGGAGCTTTCGAACGAGGACCTGATCTCCGAAAACTACCGTGGCATCCGTCCAGCGCCTGGCTATCCGGCCTGTCCGGACCACACGGAGAAGCGGACGCTGTTTGATATTCTGGAAGCTGAAGCCAATACAGGTCTTGAGCTGACGGAAAGCTTCGCCATGTTCCCGGCGGCAGCTGTGTCCGGCTACTACTTCGCGCATCCGCAAGCGGAGTATTTCGGCGTTGGCCGCATCCAGAAGGATCAGGTTGAGGACTACGCGAAGCGCAAGGGCATGGAGCTGCGGATCATCGAGCGCTGGCTGCAGCCCAATCTGGCGTACTAGACTGAGTAGTCGATCTGGTCAGATACCTGGACGTAGCCGGGCATGCTTCGGCTTGCAGGAAGCACTATGCGGACGCTCGTTCCCTTGCCGAGTTCGCTTTCCAGGGTGACCTCTCCGCCATGCAGATGCATCAGTGATGCCACCATGGGCAGGCCAAGGCCTGTGCCTGCATGCCCGCGGGTGAGAGAACTGCTGATCTGCTCGAAGGGTTGCAGGGCGCGGGGAATGTCCTCAGGCGCCATACCGATGCCGGTATCGACAACACATACGATGATGTCACCTGCATCTGTCAGGCGAGAGCTGATGCTCACGGTACCGCCCGGCTCGGTAAACTTGACGGCATTTGACAGGACATTCAGAAAGACCTGGCGCATGGCCCGTTCGTCGACCCATACGGGAGGCAGGTAGGAAGCGTCTTTTTCAATCCGGACGTTCTTGCTGCTGGCCGTTGGGTCCACGAGCCTCAGGCACACATTCATGATGTTGCCCAGATTGACCTGGCTTTCTTCCAGCTCAAACTTTCCGGCTTCGATCTTCGACAGGTCGAGCAGGTCATTAATCAGGCTGAGCAGATGACGGCCCGATGTATGAATGTCAGCGGCGTAACCACGATATACATCGGGAACTTCACCCACGATCTGTTGCTCAATGGCTTCGGAAAACCCGATGACGGCATTCAGTGGGGTACGGAGTTCATGGCTCATATTGGCGAGGAACTCGGACTTCATGTGACTTGCTGCTTCGGCCGCTTCCTTGGCCACACGAAGCTGGGTTTCGGCTTCCTTGCGTTCTGATATGTCCGTGAAACAGGCGACAAATCCGCCTGAAGGAAACGGCTCGATGCGGACATCAAGTGTTCTGCCGGCACTGGTATGCTGCTCGAAGGCCTGTGAGGTGTTTGCGGTCAGCCGGTCCCGCCAGTAGGCAATGAGCTCATCCCGCGAGGGGCCGTCTTCGAGCTGCGGGGCCACTCCGTGCTCAATGGCATCCATCAGATTGCGGTGTTGCTCGACGAAGTCCGGGTCGAGAAGCAG
>JANQMQ010000476.1 GCA_028279995.1 Candidatus Phaeomarinibacter sp.
GCTTCGGCTGGGCCCTTCAAGCTGGCGTTGATGTGCCCATCGGCGGCAACTGGTCCTGGAACTTCGACGTGAAGAAGATTTTTGTCGAAGTGGAGGCCACTGTGAACAGCGCGGTGAAAGCGGATGTTGATCTTGATCCGTGGGTGATCGGTACCGGTATCGGCTACCGCTTCTAGGTTTCGCGCCGAAGAGCATTTAGAGAAGGGCGGCATGCAGACGCGTGTCGCCCTTTTTGCTGCCTGGCTCGAGCAGGCCAGACGGCATTCAGTCCGCTTACTCTCTATTGATTGGTTCTCGCGCCGCCCCATATCCCCGCGGAGAGAATTCCCCTTAGGTCAACATAGGATACGAGTCATAATGCTGAACGCGGCAAAGCCCGGCACTCCCCTTCTGTCACCGGCCGCGATAGCGATCGCAGCGCTTGTTGCAACGTCCAGTGTCGCGCAAGCGCAGGACCGGCGGGGCACACAACCCAATCTGTTGCTGGGAATTGGTGCCATGGCTGCCCCGGTATATGAGGGCTCCGATGATACAGAGATCTCGGCTCTGCCGTTGGTTATCGTGAATGACCTGTACGGCTTAAATTTCCAGCCGGTGAAGCTCTCCTACAACCTCTTAGATACGCAGGCCGCCAACGGTGCCTGGTCTCTGCGTGCCGGCCCGAGCGTTGCTCCATCCACGGCCCGAGATCAGGATGATGACGGGGATCTGCGTGGTTTGGGAGATGTAGACATCGGTGTCATGGCCGGTGGGTTCGTGGACGCCCGGCTGGGACCTGTCACACTTGGCATAGATGCCGCACAGGAGGTGGCCGATGGTCATGAAGGCGCTGTCGTCGGGCTTTCCCTTGGGACACGCATGCGCTTGAACGACAAGCTGTCCTTTACCCCCGCAGTATCTGCCACATGGGCTAGTGACGACTACATGCAGAGTTTCTTCGGTGTAACCACTGCGCAGGCTGTCACCAGCAACTACACAGCTTTTGATGCCAATGCGGGCTTCAAGGATGTCGGTGCGCAGGCAGCCCTCCAGTACGGCCTGTCAGACAAGTGGTCACTGACATGGAGCGTGTCATACGCACGCCTGATCGGTGATGCGGCGGACAGTCCAATTGTGCGGGGACCGGGTGGCACACGTGACCAGATCACCGGCCGTATTGGTGTGGCTCGCGGTTTCGCGCTGTAGGTCCGCACGCGCAGGTTAAACAAAAGGGGCGGCCGTGACCGGGCCGCCCCTCTTCTTCTGGCTTCTGTTGCTTCCTAGTGCGTGTGAGCCACACCCGCACCTGTCGGTACGCGGATGTCCTCCACCATGTCCTGCACTTCGTCAGGTGGAGCCGACGTTGCCAGGCGCACGGCAAACGCCACCAGGAAGTTGAGCACCATGCCGACGGTCCCGATGCCTTCCGGAGAGATGCCCAGGAACCAGTGTTCGGACGAGTTCAGCTCCGGCGAGACGAACTTGAAGAACACGATGTAGGCGAAGGTGAAGGCGAGGCCTGTCACCATGCCGGCAATCGCGCCTTCGCGGTTCATCCCCCGCATGAAGATGCCCATCAGAATGGCCGGGAAGAGCGAGGCCGCAGCAAGCCCGAAGGCAAAGGCCACGACCTGCGCCACAAATCCTGGTGGATTGATCCCCAGATACCCGGCCACACCGATGGCCACAGCGGCAGCGATACGCGCATATCGCAGCTCCTGCTTGTCGGTGATCTTCGGCATCAGCGTCTTCTTCATGAGGTCATGGCTGATGGAGGTTGAGACCACCAGCAACAGACCTGCCGCCGTCGACAGTGCCGCCGCAAGGCCACCGGCTGCCACCAGCGCAATCACCCAGCCGGGCAGCTGCGCAATCTCCGGGTTGGCCAGCACGAAGATGTCGCGGTCCACATAGATCTCGTTGTTGGATCCGGTGGGCGTGTTGGACAGGACCCGTTCGCCATTGGCTCCAGTTTCCCCTGTATAGGCTGGCTTGCCCTCATAGGGCGCCCCTGCACCATACTGGATGACACCGTCACCGTTCTTGTCCATCCAGCCGATAAGACCGATCTGCTCCCAGTTCTTCAGCCACGCAGGCGCTTCCTGGTAGGAGGTGTTGTTGACCGTATCGATGAAATTGATGCGGGCGAACGCTGCCACGGCAGGAGCCGTCGTGTAGAGCAGGGCGATGAAGATCAGAGCCCACAGCGCCGAGATGCGGGCATCCGACACTTTCGGCACAGTGAAGAAGCGCACGATCACATGCGGCAGACCCGCCGTGCCCACCATCAGCGCAAAGGTAATGGCGAAGACGTCAATGACCGCTTTCGACCCCTCCGTGTACGCCGTAAACCCAAGGTCGACGAGTGTTGCGTCAAGCTTCGCCAAAACCGACATGCCGGACCCGTCGGCCACCGTCGACCCAAGACCCAATTGCGGAATGGGATTGCTGGTCACCAGGATTGAAATGAAGATCGCCGGGACTAGATAGGCAAAGATCAAAACACAATATTGCGCTACCTGCGTGTAGGTGATGCCCTTCATGCCGCCCAGCACTGCGTAGACGAAGACGACCGCCATGCCGAGTATGACGCCCAGTTCGATCTCGACCTCGAGGAAGCGCGAGAACACGATCCCCACACCGCGCATCTGCCCGGCCACATAGGTGAAGGAGATGAAGATCAGGCAGATGACGCCAACGATGCGCGCGGTGGATGAGTAGTACCGCTCGCCGATAAAGTCCGGCACCGTGAACTGGCCGAACTTGCGCAGATAGGGCGCCAGCAACAAGGCCAGCAATACGTACCCTCCGGTCCAGCCCATGAGGTAGACCGAGCCGTCATACCCGGCGAAGGCGATGATGCCCGCCATGGAGATGAAGCTGGCCGCACTCATCCAGTCGGCTGCCGTCGCCATGCCGTTGGCAACGGGATGCACGCCGCCGCCGGCGACGTAGAACTCACTTGTTGAGCCCGCGCGCGACCAGATTGCGATGCCGACATAAAGCGCGAAGGACGCGCCGACGAAAATGTAAATCAGCGTTTGCGTTTCCATTGGTATTCCCCCTGTCCCGCTCTAGTCGTCATCGACGCCGTAGCGCCGGTCGATGCGTTTCATTGCGAACACGTAGTAGGCAATGAGACCGATGAAGACATAGATCGAGCCTTGCTGGGCCCACCAGAAACCAAGCTTGAAGCCGAAGAACTGAATGGAGTTCAGCGGGTCGGCAAACAGGATGCCGAAACCGAACGACACGATGAACCACACGGCCAGCAGCAATCCGAGCAGTCTCAGATTTGCGTGCCAGTAACTGCGCACGTTCTCTTCGGTAAGTATCTCCGTATCGTGATGATCATGCGGCGGCATGTTGCCACCTTCATGGTGGTAGACGTTGCTACCGCCATCATTGGACCCTGACATAAGCACCCTCCCTAGCTTTGCGTCTGTCGTTTCCACTTATATTTTGTGTGAAAGCGTAGCGGGGTCTTTGCCAAAAGGAAACGGGTAGGGACTTGATATAGGTCAAGACTGCGCGGGTCTGATCATACCGGCATGCCTCGGCTCGCGTGTCGGGATCAAGAAGTCGCACTCGCCCTCTGAGCCCAAAGTGTGTGACCATGCGGGTCGCCCGGCTGGCACCATGATTTCATCTGTCAGCGAAGCAACACCACATGCAGTCGCCAAACAGGAGACAGGGTCGCCATGAAAGCCATTGTCGCCGGGGGCGGAATTGGCGGGCTCACCGCGGCCCTCGCTTTCCGGCATTTCGGTTGGGACGTCAGCGTTCTAGAGCGCAGTCCACAACTGGGTGAAGTGGGCGCCGGCATACAGGTCAGCCCAAATGGTATGAAAGTACTGGCTGCCATCGGCGTGGCGGACCGGGTCGCTGCCAACGCCTTTGAACCCGAAGCCCTTGAAATGCGCATGGGACGGTCCGGTCGATGCATCTTTCGGGTGCCGGTGGGCGCTGCAGCTGTTGAGCGGTGGGGCGCGCAGTATCTCCATGTACACCGAGCCGATCTGGTGGAGGCTCTTGCGGAGGAACTGGAAGCACGCGCGCCTGGCGCGGTCCGCCTTGATTCTGGTGTTGCGGGGTATGAGCAGACAGCAACATCTGTTTCCGCGCGCCTTGAGAATGGAGAACTGGTCGAGGGTGACGTGCTGATCGGAGCCGACGGCATTCACTCTGCTGTCCGTACACAGATTCTGGGACCTGAAGCGCCGGTCTTCACTGGCAATGTCGCGTGGCGCGCCGTTGTCCCCATGGAAAAACTCGGTGACCTTGTTCCCCCGCCGACAGCATGTATCTGGCCGGGTCCGGGCCGCCATGCGGTTACGTACCGTTTGCGGCGTGGAACACTCGCCAACTTTGTAGGTGTCGTGGAGCGCGGCGACTGGCAGGGTGAAAGCTGGACCGAGCAGGGAACG
>JANQMQ010000501.1 GCA_028279995.1 Candidatus Phaeomarinibacter sp.
GGACGGCTGCGATCACCGGAACCGGCATCTCGCGCCAGACATGAACGGCAAATTGCGGGCGGTTGGAAATACCGTGTGTGCGCTGCTCGAGGCGGCCACCGCCCTTGGTCGGCGCCGCATCTTCCGGCTTCGCTTCGGCCATCTTGCCGAAATTGCCCATGTCGAGACCGGCGCAGAAGGCACGGCCTTCGCCGGAAATCACCACACAGCGCACATCCGGGTTAGCGGCGAGGTCCTGCCCGGTCGTGATGAGCGCTTCAAACATGGCGTCATCAAGGGCATTCATCTTGTCAGCGCGGGTCAGGCGGACATCCGCCACGCCATTGTCTATGGAAACCGAAATACGTTCGCTCATCTCAACGTTCTCCTGCTGCTGACAATAGAAAACCGGCGGCAGGTTTCCCTGCCGCCGGTGAGTGTCGTTCTAGTTCATGCGCTCGACAATGATGGCCGGGGCCATGCCACCCGCGGCGCACATGGTGACGAGGCCATACTTCTTGTCCTGACGCTCAAGCTCATCAACCATCGTGCCGATGAGAATGGAACCGGTCGCACCGATCGGGTGACCCAGCGCCATGGCACCGCCATTGACGTTGACCTTGTCACGGTCGAGGTCGAGATCGCGGATGAACTTTTCAGCCACAACCGAGAAGGCCTCATTGATTTCAAAGAGATCAATGTCTTCCTTCTTGAGGCCTGCCTTCTCAAGAACCTTCTTGGCCGCCGGAACCGGTGCATTGAGCATCAGCGTCGGGCTGTCACCCATATTTGCCATGGCGACCACGCGGGCACGCGGCTTCAGGCCGTTCTTCTTGGCGTAGTCTGGTGACGCGAGCAGAACAGCAGCAGCCCCGTCTACAACGCCGGATGAGTTACCGGCATGGTGGATGTGGTTGATTTCGAGGTCCGGGTACTTCTGCTGAACCAGCTTGCGGAAGGTCGTGCCCTTCTCGTCCAGCTCATAGTCTGCGATGGCCGCAAAAGACGGCTTGAGTTCTGCCAGGCCTTCACGGGTGGTCTGGGGGCGCGGGAACTCCTCATGGTCCAGTGCAACGGTGCCATCCATGTTGTGCACGGTCACCAAGGCCTTGTCGAAGTGGCCGTTCTTGATGGCGTTGTCAGCGCGCTGCTGGCTGACAAGTGCGAGATCATCCACTGCTTCGCGTGTGATGCCTTCAAGGGTCGCGATAGCATCAGCACAGACACCTTGGTGCGGCTGCGGGTGCATGTCGCGCAGGTGTTCATTGCCGCTGTCGAGGAACGGCGTCATGGACTCGTGACCAGGCTGGCCGTTGAGGGACATCATTTCCGTACCGCCGGCGATGACCAGGTCTTCCATGCCGGACATGATGTTGGCAGCGGCGATGTTCACCGTGGTGATGCCTGAGCCGCAGAAACGGTCGAGCGTCATACCGGAAGACCGCACGTCATAGCCTGCGTCGAGAGCGGCCATGCGGCCCAGATCGCCGGCCTGTTTGCCGCGCTGGGAGGACGTGCCCCAGATGATGTCGTCGACTTCCTCGGTCTTCAGGCTGTTGCGCTCGGCAATGGCCTTGAGCACGGTTGATCCGAGGTGCTGCGGATGCAGTTCCCACAGGGCGCCCTTGCCTGCCTTGCCGATACCGCGTGGCGTGCGGCAGGCATCGATGATCCATGCTTCGCTCATTTCCTGGTCCTCATATTATGTGGTCGTTCTGTCGGGTTTGTATGTGGGGGTGGTGTACCGGACGCAAAAGAGGGATGCGAGTCACTTCGCATCCCTCTTCTGGTTGACGTAGCGTCATCCGCGCGTTTTGCCGGACGATTTTTTCTAGCCTTCGACTTTGAAAGTCAGGCCTGCATTTGCAACGAGACGGTCCACCAGCTTCATGCCCATCGCGGGTGCCGATGTGTAGAACCCACCTGCTTCCGCAACATCATCCTTCGCGAGACAAACGGCAGCCTCGGCAATGATCTTTGATGTAGAGCCGTAGCCAGGATCACGGTCGCCGGTGACGCCGACCTTGATCGTTTTACCGTCCTTGGCCTCGCCGATGATCAGCACGTCATACATGCCTTCTTCGCGTTCTTTCTTGGACGGGCCTTCGCCGGGCTTGGGGGCATCGTCGCTCATCATTGAGGTGTCGCCGGCAATCATCTTGGCGACCGCTTCGCCCTGCTCTCCGGGACCAGCCATCATCATTTCGTCGTAGACAAAATCCTCGCCATAGGCGTGACCGAGAAGCATGTTGGAGCGGTGAACATTACGGGTATTGATTGGCGCCATGACGAAGGGCGCGACCCACATGCCCAGATCATCTTCATGTACGGGCTTGTCGCCTGCCGGCTGGTCCGGCCCCTGGAACCCTTCCGCCAGTGCGAATGGATTGGTGAGCACTTCGATGACTTTCGGGTCTGATCCGACGCTCGCCATGGTAGCGCGGAAGCTGGCCACGGTGCCGCCGGAGAAAGTGCCCTTCATTTCGCGTACGCGTGTTTTCACGCGGGGAACGACACCACCAAGCTGCTTCTTTGCATTTTCCTGCAGGAAGTAGACGCCCAGATCAAACGGTATCGAGTCAAAGCCGCACGACAGAACAATGCGCGCACCGGACTTCTTGGCGGCATCACCATGCTCGTTGATCATGGCGTGCATCCAGTTCACTTCGCCGCACAGATCAACGTAATCGGTGCCTGCCGCGACACAGGCTGCAACGACGTCGCTGCCGTAAAGCTGGTACGGGCCAACCGTCGTCAGCACGACGCTGGCGCGCTCAGCCATCGCCTTCAAGGACGCGGGATCAGAGGCATCCGCGACGACGAAGGGGACATCAGCAGGAATGCCCATCTCGTCGCGCACAGCCTTGAGCTTGTCTTCGCTGCGGCCGGCCATTGCCCACTTCACGTCGCCGCCAACGCCATACTGGTTGTTCAGATACTCAGCGACCAAACGGCCTGTGAAGCCTGTGGCGCCGTAAACGACAACGTCAAATTCCCTGTTCTTGCCCATATTCTGTCTTTCCTTGTCGCGTGGATGTGAGTGTTTTGTTGGTCAGCCGCCAGCTTTGTGACGGCAGATGTCTTCTGAATTACGTCCCGATGTCAGGATTGGTTCGCCAGCTCCGGCACCC
This sequence comes from Candidatus Phaeomarinibacter sp., assembly GCA_028279995.1. Lineage (GTDB taxonomy): Bacteria > Pseudomonadota > Alphaproteobacteria > CGMCC-115125 > CGMCC-115125 > Pyruvatibacter. The sequence continues at coordinate 3,111 of JANQMQ010000501.1, forward strand.
GCTTTACAAACATGCGTTCCAGCGCGTGGATACGTTCGGATTCCGGGAGCTCCATGGCCTGGCCGATGCGTAACAGCAGATCCGCTTCCAGCTCATGAAGTTCACCGTCGGCATAGGCAATATCCCAAAGATGCTCCATCACTTTCGAGCGTTCCTCCAGACCGGCCTTTTCCTTGATCGTCTTCGTGAAGAGCCAGTTGGTGTAGGCTTCCTCGTGGCGAGCTTCGGCGGTATTGAGGAGTTCGCTGGCCTGATCCAGAGACATGCCGAATTCGCGCTGCATGATTGAGCAGATCCGATCTGTCTCGCTTCCTGAATAGTCAGTATCCAGACGGGCAACTTCAACCATCAGCACCGCGGCTGCGATCTGTGTCCTGTCGACCCCCTCAAGTGTCGATTCGGTCGACGTGCCGGCTTTCCGGGCCTCTGCGATTTTGGAAAAGATTCCGGCAATCGCAGATGAGTCGCCCTCAGGCTTCTGTGAGCGGGCGGCAAAGAGTGACTTGATCATGAAACGCCTCCCCAGCGTCGTGAATTGGACGGGCAGTCTATTCCGACCGCAGCGGGCGTAAAGCAGTCTTTTTGGCCTGATCGACCGACCATCGTTGCGGATATGCGTCCCGACTGTCATCCTACCGGCCAAAGGGAGATGCTCCAATCACAACTGCTGTCGGCTGTATGTCAGAAATGGCGGGAATCGGAGTATTTGCGAGAGTCTTTGAAGGCACCAGGCGACCGTAGGAGCGGTGACATTGCCTTCGCGGGGGATACATGGTTCAGGCTATTGAAGACTTCCTGTTCAGGTCGCGCCGTCTGGTGCTTGTCCTGATGGCACTTCTGACCGTTGTGACAGGCTATTTTGCCGTCGCAGGCTTCAAAATGGAGGCGGGTTTTCTGAAGCAGGTGCCGCTGGAGCACCCGTTTGTTCAGACCTACTTCGAATACCAGCAGGACCTGCCCGGGGCGAACCTGGTCGTGATCGGGCTGCGCAGCAAGACAGGCGACATGTGGAATGTCGACTTCTTCCGCAAGCTTTATCAGATCACCGAGGAAGCACGCTACATTCCCGGCGTGGATCGTGCGCGGCTGATTTCATTGTGGACACCCAACACACAGATCCTGGAAATCCACGAGGAAGGCTTTGATCTTGTGGATGTGGTGCCCGGCAATGTGACCGCTGACACAATGACGCAAGCCGACGTGGACGCCATCCGCCAGCGTGTCCTGACAAGCGACCTCTACGGTGACCTTGTCGCCCTGGATGAGACCGCGTCGATCATCCTGCTTCAGCTGCAGGAAGCAGGTGCGGGTGACGGCGACATTTCCAGTACGGCGAACCTCGCGCTGGAAGTCGCCGACATCATGGAGCAGAAAATCCGTGCGCCTTTCTCAGATGACCAGACCGACGTCCTGATCATCGGGTTCCCGAAGTTTATCGGGGACATCGCGGAAGGGGCGACAATCGCGGTCGGATTTTTTGGTGTCGCTTTTGTGCTCACCGGTATTGCGGTCTTCATGTATGTGCGCTCGTTTACGCTGGCAGCTCTTGCGATCGGCTCGTCGCTTGTCTCTGTTGTCTGGCAGTTCGGTGTGCTGGGGATCATCGGCTTTGCGCTGGATCCGCTCGCCATTCTGGTGCCGTTCCTTGTTTATGCCATCGGCGTGAGTCATGGCATGCAGCAGGTCAACCTGATTGCAACACAGATCGCCAAGGGCACGGATGGGATGGGCGCCGCGCGGGCGACCTTCCGCAGACTTCTAGTACCCGGCTCCATGGCCTTGATGACGGACCTTGTAGGCTTTGTGACGCTGTACCTGATCCCAGTCGGTGTGGTGCGTGACATTGCAATTGTCGCGACGATCGGCGTGGCGCTCAAAATCATCAGTAACTTGATCATGCTGCCGCTGATCGCGTCCTACATCCCGCGCGACGACAAGCAGGTGCGACTGTTCATCCGTGCGCGGGCCCAACGCGAAAGAATCATGAGCTTTATTGCGCGCATCGCTCAACCCCGGCCTGCGGCCATTGTGACGGCGCTGATGTTTGTTGCCATCGGACTGGCTTACATGATCAGTCGCGAGCGGCATGTGGGTGACATCACACCCGGTGCCTCAGAACTGCGGGCTAACTCCAAATACAATCAGGATACGGCCTATATTGCGTCAGCCCTCAGTGTACCGACCGATGTGCTGATTATCATCCTAGAGACCCAGCCCGACGGGTGTATTGATCCTGTAGCCATGAACTATGCCGACCGCTTCTCCCTGTACATGGCCGGCGTTCCCGGTGTTGTGTCGGTAAACTCCCTGCCGTTTGCTGCGCGGTATTTTCAATCCATCGGTGCGGAAGGGAATCTCAAGTGGCGGGAGTTGCCGCCAACAACCCAGCAGCTGATCGGCGCGACAGCGCCAGTGCCCACAACAACCGGGCTTCTGAATGACCGATGCACCATTCTACCCGTGATCGCCTTTCTCGAAGATCACAAGGCGACCACGATCGAGACGGTTGTACAGGCCGTGCAGGACTATGAGGTGCTTAACCCGAGCGAGATCGTCAACATTCGGCTGGGCATGGGGGGTGTCGGAATTATTGCGGCCACCAACGAGGTCATCGAGGAGAGTGAGGCTCGGCTCATTCTCTATGTGTTTGCCACGATCATATTACTGGTGTTCCTGGCCTACTGGGACTGGCGCGCGGTCATCTGCTGCTGCATGCCGCTGCTGCTGGCCACATTCCTTGGCTACGTCTTCATGATTGCGCTTGGGATCGGGCTCAAGGTAACGACACTCCCGGTGCTTGTTCTAGGGACCGGCATCGGCGTGGACTATGCGTTCTACCTGTACAGCCAGATCAAGTATTACCAGCGTGAGGGACTGGGCATTGCTGACGCGTATGAAGGAGCCCTTCTCTCAACCGGCATGGCGGTTGTCTATACGGCGATCATGCTGGCCGTTGGGGTGGCGACCTGGATTCTGTCTCCGCTGAAATTCCAGGCCGACATGGGCGCTTTGCTGGCATTCATGTTCCTTATGAACATGGTGGCGGCCATCATCGGGCTACCCGCATTTGCCGCCGTCCTGGAACGGATTGCACCGCCAAGAAAGGCCGCCAGCGCCTTCGCTTAGGGCCAGCGGGGCGTATTGCGAACTTGAACAGGTGCTTTAGGGCGGCCTTAACCAGTTTGTGCGACGACTAACCGGTGTGCCTTAAGTGTGCGAACCTTAAAGATGGCCAATCTCTCGACTGTCAGTCGGACAGATCTGGAGGCGATGGGGAAAAAGGAATTCCTGCTGTCACTCCAGACAATGTCCCCGGAAGCGGTGAAACGCTTCAAGAGCATGCGCAAGCTGCCTGACGATCTTGCGCGCGAGCTGGAGAGCTATCTGGTCAAGATCCAACAGGTCCAGACCAAGAATTCCAAGGCTCCAAAGCGACCCAAAACCTCCAAGGCACCGGCACCGAAACAGGCCAAGAAACCTTCCGTGGCAGCAGACGACAACTACGTTCCTTTTCCCGACCGCTTCAAGGCCTGGTGGAATGGTACCGAACTCCCCAAGGGGAAAGACGGCACAATCCAGAAGCATGCGAGGGCACCGAAGCCATCTGTAGGCAAGCCTGCCTCGCCTGTCTTACAGCCGGAGGAGCCGGTTGACTGGCCTGACAAAATTCGCGAACGCGTTTGGGGAGAAGATTTTGCCCTGCCCGGCCGCGCAAGCGTGATCATGAGCATGGCAAAGGCTGCGGACCTGCAGCCGGATGATGTTGTCGCAGACATTCTTCCCGAATGCACGGGTCCCGCAAAAGCACTCGCGGCAAAACACGGCGTTCCGGTGACTGTTCTCCTGCAGCAGGAGACACTGGACAAGTTCAAGCTTGAAAAGCAGAAGGCTGAGAAGGCGAATGCCGGCAAGGACCCGGATAACACGGAACCGAAGGTAGACTTGGCACTGCTGGACCTCGGCAAGCCTGATTTCGGCATTCGCAGCTTCGACAAGATGCTGTGCCGTGAGGTTATGTGCTTTATCCCGGAGCGGAGCGAGTTCCTCAAGGCGGCCGCAGCGGGTCTGCGGGGCGGCGGGCGTTTTGTGTTCTATGATGTCATGGAGATGGGCGATGGCCCGGAACCTGATGCGGTCGTGGCGTGGCGGGAGGCCGAGCCGATCCCGCCAAATCTGTGGACTGTAAGCGAATACACCAAGCATCTCTTCGACGCCCGGCTGGAGACAAAGTCCAACTCCAACATGACGAAATCTTACATTTCGCTTGTCGAGGCGGACTGGCGGCGGGTCATGGACGGCCTAGCGACAGACCCTCTGCCGCGAGAAGGCGTGGACGCTCTCATGGCTGAAGGGCGGATCTGGCAGTCCAGACTTGCTGCCCTGAAAACAGGGCGGATCGGTCTGGTACGCTTTGTCACGAGCCTGCGGACCATCCGCAGCCTCTCCGGGCCCTCTTAAGACCGCCAAAATCACGCCAGCTATGCAATCCAATTACGGGTGCAGTGCGTAAAGCCCCTTGCAGACCGGTATATATCGAACCTATATACCGAATAATCACGGGTTCCCTTGCGTTACAGGGCTTAACGAAAGCGCACACGTCATGGATGTTCGCACTATGTGCCTTGGATTGCTCGCTTTTGGCGATGCGTCGGGCTACGAGATCAAAAAAGAATTTGAGCAAGGCCCGTCGCGCCATTTCATGGACGCAAGCTTCGGGTCGATCTACCCGGCGCTGACGAAGATGACCGACGAGGGTCTTCTAGCCTGCCGGACGGAACCTCAGGAAAAGCGCCCTGACAAGAAGGTCTATTCCCTGACTGCCGACGGGTGGGCAGCGCTTGATGCAGCCATCCACCAGCCGGTCAGTCAGGACAAGATCAAATCCGACTTCTCCTTCGTCATGATGTTTGCCGACCGTCTGCCCCGTTCAAGGGTTGCCGCACTCATCGATGCGCAGATTGCGAGTTCGCAGGAAGGCATTCGCGAGTTCGGAGAGGCCGACGCACCGGCAGACAATGCCGGTGTCTCATTTGTCCGCCGATACGGCCTCGCCATGCGCAAGGCACATATCGACTTTCTGGAGCGCAACAGGCACTTCATCGAAGCAGCAGCGCAGGAAGACACCCCCCCGGTCCGACCGACACCGGAGCCTGTCTCATGAAGAACGCAGCCAAGCTTGCAGCAAGCGCAAAATCAGATACCTCCCTCACTTTGACCCCCAAGACCGCCAGGACCTGACACCAGATGACCATCAAGAGAAGCTATGTGTTGGCAACCGTTATTGCCCTCGTCCTTGGGGTGTGGATCCTTTCTGGCCAGTTCGGGACTACAACGGATAGTGCCAACGGTGATGAAGCAGGACTGCCGGGCGGCACTGCTGACGGCGCCGGGCTGACCGAAGACGCTGCAGAGATCCAGTCGGTCCGCGCCAGGGTGTTCGAAGCGCGGCCGGTCAGCCGCGATATCATTATCCGGGGACGCACTGAGCCGGTCCGCGCGGTTGAAGTTCGAGCGGAGACATCGGGCACCGTCACCAAACTCCCGGTGGAAAAGGGCGAATACGTTTCCAGGGGTGACCTATTGTGCGGCCTTTCCGTCAATGCCCGCGGCGCGCGGCTGGCGGAAGCCAAGGCGCTGCGCGAACAACGCTGGCTGCAATATGACGCTTCCCAGAAGCTGGCGGCCAAGGGACACCGCTCGGAAACCCAGGCTGCTGCCGACAAGGCTGCCTATGACGCCGCTGTCGCGCAGGTACGCCAGATGGAAGTCGAGATGAGCTACACACGCATCAAGGCGCCTTTCGACGGGGTGCTCGACGACCGGTTTGTCGAGATCGGCGATTTTCTGTCGGTGAGCCAGCCCTGCGCCACCGTGGTGGATCTGGACCCGATCTTGGTAGTCGGGCAGGTTTCGGAACGGGATGTGGACAAGTTGTCCATGGGCAGCGTGGGCAAGGCTCGGCTGATTTCAGGGAAGACCCTCGAAGGCGTCGTACGGTTCATCGCCAAGACGGCTGAGCAGGAGACGCGCACCTTCCGCGTTGAGCTGGCGGTTCCAAACAAGGACAACTCCCTGCCGGCCGGCATCACGGCAGAAATCATAGTCGCCGCAGAAGCTGTCACGGCGCATCTCATGTCACCGGCATTTCTGGTTCTGAACGACAAGGGCGCTATCGGTGTGCGGACAGTAGGTGCCGACAACATCGCGACCTTCCAGGAGGTTTCAATCCTTGAAGACAGCAATGATGGTGTCTGGGTTGGTGGCCTTCCGGAAAAAGCAACGGTCATCACGGTCGGCCAGGAGTTCGTCCGTGACGGCCAACCTGTAGACGTCACGATGGAAAGTGATGGGGTACAATCATGAACCCACTTGTCGCCGTATCGGTCAGCCGGACCCGTACCGTTCTCACAACAATGGTGCTGCTGATCCTTGCCGGGATCACGTCCTATGTGTCCATTCCGAAGGAAGCGGACCCGGACATCGCCATTCCGTTCTTCTTCGTATCGATCCCCTATCCTGGTATTTCGCCGGAAGACGGTGAGCGTCTTCTTGTGAAGCCGATGGAGACCGAGCTGCGCACCCTTGAAGGGCTTGAAGAAATCACGGCCTTCTCGTCGCAGGGGTTTGCCGGCATCATTCTTGAGTTCGATGTGGATTTCGACAAGGACCAGGCGCTGCAGGAGGTGCGTGAAAAGGTTGACCTGGCGCGGGCTGAAATCCCGACAGAGGCCGAAGAACCGATCATCACCGAATTCAATGCCAGCCTTTTCCCCGTGCTAGTCGTGGCGATTTCCGGTGATGTGCCGGAACGTGCCCTGCTGGAGCGCGCACGCCGGCTGCAGGATGCCATTGAGGCTGTGCCGACGGTGCTGGAAGCCGAGCTCGTCGGGGATCGCGAAGAGCTTCTTGAAGTCATCATCGATCCCGTAAAGCTTGAGTCCTACAACGTTTCACAGCTTGAACTCGTCAATGCCGTGTCGCTCAACAACCAGCTTGTTGCCGCCGGCGCGCTGGATACGGGCCAGGGCCGCTTCAACGTCAAAGTTCCCGGCCTGTTTGAAAGCCGCGAAGACGTGATGGGTCTGGCCGTCAAGTCATCGGGCGAGGGTGTTGTCACGCTTGAGGACATCGCTGAAATCCGCCGTACCTTCAAGGATGCGGACAGTTACGCGCGCTTCAATGGCGGCCCTGCCATCGTCATTGAAGTGACAAAGCGGCTTGGGTCCAACATCATCCTCACCAACAACGCCGTGCGGGCTGCCGTTGCTGAGGAAACCTCACAATGGCCCAAGGATATCAAGGTCTCCTACACCCAGGACCAGTCGTCCTGGATCTATCGCTCCATCAACTCGCTCGAAGCCTCGATCATCACCGCCATCAGCCTGGTGATGATCGTCGTCGTGGCAGCCCTCGGCATGCGCTCCGCCATTCTGGTGGGTGTCGCCATTCCCACGTCGTTCCTGATCGGTTTCTTCCTGCTCGCACTTTCCGGCCTGACCATGAACATGATGGTCATGTTCGGCCTGCTCCTCGCGGTCGGCATGCTAGTGGACGGCGCCATTGTGATTGTGGAGTTTGCGGACCGAAAAATGTCTGAAGGCGTGGATCGCGTTGAGGCCTATGTCTCCGCCTCGTCACGCATGTTCTGGCCCATCATTTCATCCACCGCCACAACTCTGGCTGCCTTCCTGCCGATGCTGTTGTGGCCTGGTGTGAGCGGGCAGTTCATGTCGTATCTGCCATTGACGCTGATTTTCGTGCTCGTGGCGTCGCTGCTCACTGCCCTTATCTTTCTGCCGGTGCTTGGTTCCATCTTCGGCAAGGCGGAAGCCAGCAATCAGGCGACGCTGCGCAGCCTGTCAGGCGCGGAAACCGGTGATGTGCTCGCGCTGGAGGGCATGACGGGTGCCTATGTGCGCATGCTCGCAAGGCTGATCAAACGCCCCTTTCTTGTCATGTCCGGAACAATGGGCGTGCTCGTCTCAATCTTCTTCCTGTATGGCGCGTTCAACAATGGCGTCGAGTTCTTTGTGAACACCGAGCCCGAACAAGCGGCCATCCTGGTCAGTGCCCGAGGCAACCTGTCCGCAGCGGAAATGCTGAAACTGGTCAATGAAGTTGAGAAGATCGTGCTGAACGTGGATGGCGTTAAGTCTGCGTTTGCGCAGACCGGACCAGGCCAAGGCGGGCCGGGTCAGGGTGGTGACGCCCCTGCGGACATGATTGGACGGATTTCCATCGAGCTGGCGCCCTATGAAGAGCGACGGCCCGGCGCGATCATTCTTGATGAAATTCGCGACCGGACGATCAACCTGCCCGGCATCAATGTGGAAGTCCGCAAGCGTGAAGACGGACCGCCCACCGGCAAGGACGTACAGATACAGCTGTCTTCTCGTGATCCCATTGTCCTGCGCGCCATGACGCAGAAGATACGCGATCATCTGGCCAACAATGTCGAGGACATCATCGACATAGAGGACTCTCTGCCCCTGCCCGGTATCGAGTGGGTCCTGAATATCGACCGCGAACAGGCCGGCCGCTTTGGCGCGGACGTGGCAGCAATTGGCGCCACTGTCCAGATGGTTACGAACGGCATTCTGGTGGGCACCTACCGCCCTGATGACGCTGATGACGAGGTCGACATCAGAGCTCGCTTCCCGATTACCGACCGGTCCATAGACCAACTGGACCAGTTGCGGCTGCGGACGCCAAACGGGCTTGTGCCCCTGTCAAACTTCATCACCCGTGAACCGGCGCCGCAGGTGAACGAGATCACCCGCATCGACGGTATTCAGGTCATGGATGTCAAAGCCAACACCACCAATGGCGTGCTGGCAAACGACAAGGTGAACGAGCTCAAGGCATGGATCGAGAACAACGCCAATATTGACCCCCGAGTCAATGTCCGCTTCCGTGGCGCGGATGAGGACCAGGCGGAGTCGGCGGCATTCCTGGGCAACGCAATGGTCGCTGCCCTGTTCTTGATGTTCATTATTCTGCTGACCCAGTTCAACTCGTTCTACCACTCCGTTCTGACGCTCTCCGCCGTGATCATGTCGACGATGGGTGTCCTGCTGGGCATGATCATTACCGGACAAACCTTCTCGGTGATCATGACGGGCACCGGAATTGTGGCTCTTGCCGGTATTGTGGTGAACAACAACATCGTTCTCATCGACACATTCCAGGGCCTGCTGGCGCGCGGCATGCAACCGGTGGAAGCCGTGTTGCGTACGGCTGGTCAGAGACTGCGCCCTGTGCTGTTGACCACGATTACGACGATCTGCGGTCTCCTGCCGATGGCGACACAGATCAATGTGGGCTTCTTCGACCGGACCGTGACCTATGGCGGACCCGTTGCTGTCTGGTGGGTTCAGTTGTCCACGGCAATCATTTCAGGCCTGAGCTTTGCCACCTTGCTGACACTGGTTGTTACGCCGGTGATGCTGGCAGCGCCCAGCGTCATCCGTGAGAGCTCATGGAGCATTCGCGACACCGTACAGAAGCTTATCCAGCGGCGGTCCGTACGGGAGCGTCGTGTCGGTGGGGCCGCCGAGTAAACCGACCTAGATTTCCAGATCGCGATCTCGAGAAGCGCGCGCAACCTGTGTGCGCTTCTCGAGCACCCTGTGACGCCAATAGGCAAGCGGTAGTGTTGCCACATAAATTGCAGCGATGCCGATCACCGTCATCCATGGATAGCTCACAGCCAGAGCAGCAATGAGGGCAACCCCCAGCAACACCGGCAACGCCCGGTCGCGCCGGGTGGAAAGGCGCAGATGCTTGCCGGAAAAAGTCGGCAGGCGGCTCACCATCAGGAACGCAACGATGCCGATATGGACCGCGACCAGGGACGGCCAGGTGTTGAAGGTCGTCACTTCCGTGAAATCCATGTAGAGCGGCAACATCACGAGTCCGGCAGCTGCCGGTGCGGGGACCCCCACAAAAAAGGCATTCGCCCATGAAGGCCGATCCGGGTCTTCCGACGCCACATTGAAGCGGGCAAGACGTAAAGCACAGGCGACTGAGTAGCCGAGCACAGCGACCCAACCGAGACCGCCAAGAGCGTCAAGGCTCCAAGTGTACAGGATCAGAACCGGGGCGACGCCAAAGTTGAAGAAATCCGCCAGGGAATCCAGTTCGGCACCGAAACTTGATTGCGCCTTCAACATGCGGGCAAGCCGCCCATCGAACGCATCCAGCAATGCGGCAACCAGAATTGCATAAACCGCGAATTCATAACGCCCCTCAAGTCCAAAGCGGATCGCGGTCAGACCGGCGCAGAGTGCCAGCACGGTAAGCACGTTCGGGAGGAGATTGCGCAAGGGCGGCGCACCAGGCTTGCGCATGCGATTGCGCAATGGGCTGCCGAGGAGTTCATCCTTGATGCCGCGCTGTTGCGTGTCCCGCTCTTTGCTCATGAGCGACGTCCGGGGCGATGATCATCATGGGCATGATGGTCTGCCAGAACCGTCTCGCCGCCAACGCTCGTCTGACCGACGCTGACCAGCGGATCAAGACCCTTTGGCAGATAGACATCAACCCTGCTGCCGAACCGGATAAGGCCGATCCGGTCACCGACTTCCAGATGATCCCCCTGCGTGACAAAGGGAAGAATGCGCCGGGCGACAAGCCCTGCCACCATCACCACACCATAGTCACGCCCGCCACCTGTACGCATGAGAACGGATGAGCGTTCGTTTTCCTCAGACGCCTTGTCCAGCGACGCATTGAGAAATTTACCGGGGCGATAGGCTGTCCGGATTGCCGCCGCCTCTACAGGCGAGCGCACAATATGGACGTTGAAGACATTCATGAACACGCTGATGCGTGTCAAAGGCTCATCACCCATGCCGAGTTCCGGCGGCGGTGTGGCATCAGCGATCATGTTGATGACACCATCGGCAGGAGCAATCACCAGCCCCGGACGATCCGGCGTGACCCGTTCGGGATCACGGAAAAACCAGGCGCACCAGACGGTTGCGATGACACCTATCCACCCAAAGGGTTCCCAAATCAGAAACAGCACGAGCGTGATGGCTGCAAAAATGAGCACAAAACGCCGACCTTCCGGGTGCATGGGCGGAACAAATGCCAAGAGATCGCGCATGGGAACCAAAAATCCTTCCAAACCAACTGCTACTAAGGTCTGCCCTGCTCGAAGTGTTCCAGCGCAACTTGCATGTCCACCCAGTCATGGCAGGATTGTTCCCACACTGACCTTTGTGGTTTCTGGAAAGCCGGGTCGGCAAAGGCACCGACAGCCACTCCGATGAGCCCGGGATTTTTGTCAGACCACCAGTAAAGGGTTGTACCGCATTTCGGGCAAAAGCGCTCGTGGAATTGGTTGCCGATGGCGGTCGGTCGGGAGAAGGACGTCGCGTCTCCCGCAATCTCTACATCGGTTTCAAGGTAGTATGCACCAACACCGAAGACTGAGCCGGTTCGACGCTGGCAGCCGGTGCAGTGGCAGGCTACAACGCCCACGGGCTCAGCCCGGGTCTTTGCAGTAAGGGCGCCACACTGGCAGCTGGCGGTTTTCATGGTCTACTCCACGGCTTTGTTGGGTGGAGATCCTACCACGTGGCATCTTACTTGGCGGGCACAAGGTCCGGGGTTTCCGGCGAGGCCTCGCCCAAATCTCCCTCGTTTTCCGCCACCTCCTGCAGAATTTCCTCGGCGCGCTGTGCCTCCTGCTGGCGTTGCCACATGGCGGCATAGGCGCCATCCTTTGCCAGCAGATCACGGTGCGTGCCGCGCTCGCATATCCTGCCATGGTCCAGCACGATGATTTCGTCGGCATCCACAACGGTCGACAGCCGGTGAGCTATCACCAGGCTTGTGCGGTCACGGGAGACCACAGAGAGCGAGCCCTGGATCTCCTTTTCCGTATGGGTATCAAGCGCTGACGTCGCTTCGTCCAGCAACAGGATCGGCGGGTTCTTGAGAAGCGTCCGTGCAATGGCAACACGCTGTTTCTCACCGCCGGACAGCTTCAGCCCACGCTCGCCGACCTGGCTGTCATAGCCGTCTGGCAGGCTGACAATGAAGTCGTGGATCTGCGCCAGGCGGGCGGCCTCTTCCACTTCCTCGTCAGTTGCGTCCGGACGGCCATAGCGGATGTTGTAGCGGATCGAGTCGTTGAACAGCACGGTGTCCTGCGGAACGATGCCAATGGCATGGCGGACGCTGTCCTGCGTCACATCCCGGATGTCCTGGCCGTCAATCAGAATGCGGCCACCCGTTGCATCATAGAAGCGGAACAACAGGCGTGAGATGGTGGATTTTCCCGCACCAGATGGGCCAACGATGGCGACCATGCGTCCAGCGGGAACTGTGAAATCCACACCCTTGAGAATTTGACGCTCCGGGTCGTAGGCAAAATCGACATTCTCGAACCGGATTTCGCAGCTGGCCTGCCCGTCCCCTTTCGCGGCGAGTGGTTTTGCGTCCGGCTTGTCTTCGATTTCCGCGCCAACGCCCAGCAAGGCGAACATGGTTTCCATGTCGACCAGCGCCTGCTTGATCTCGCGGTAGACGAAGCCGAGCAGGTTGAGCGGCTGGTAGAGCTGGATCAACATGGCATTCACCAGTACGAAGTCCCCCAGTGTCATGGTGCCGTTCTTCACACCGACAGCTGCCATGATCATCAGGACCGAGAGGCCGACGGCGAAGATGGCCGCCTGCCCTGCGTTGAGCCAGGACAGGGACTTGGTCGAGCGGACAGCTGCGTCTTCGTAGCGTGCCATGGAGCGGTCAAAGCGCTCGGACTCATGGGTTTCATTGCCGAAATACTTGACTGTCTCGAAATTGAGGAGACTGTCGATGGCCTTGGAATGGGCGCGCTCGTCAGACTGGTTCATGGACCGGATAAAGCCGATCCGCCATTCGGTCACCTTGAAGGTAAACGCGATGTAGCTGCCGACGGTCGCCAGGGTGACGACGGCGAACCAGATGCCGAAGTTCCACCAGAAAATCGCTGCGACCAGCACCAACTCCAGAAGGGTCGGTCCGATGTTGAACAGTGTGAACCGCAGCAGGAACTCGATGGCCTTAACGCCGCGTTCGATGACGCGGCTGAGGCCGCCAGTGCGCCGGGTCAGGTGAAAACGCAGGGACAGTCCGTGCAAATGCCGGAAAGTCCGCAGACCGGTTGCCCGGACCGCATGCTGGCCGACACGGGCGAACAGCCCGTCACGCAGCTGTGCCAGACCAATCATCAGGATGCGCGCCACGCCATAGGCAGCGATAAGCGCGATCACGGTGGCAATGACGATCTGCTCGGTTCCCTGCTGGTCAAGAGCATCCACCGCGGCGCCATAGAGGAAAGGCATGTAAAGGGTCACGACCTTCGCGAGCACAAGCGCAATCATCGCAATGACAACGCGGCTCCTGAGATCCGGGCGTCCCTTAGGCCACAGGAACGGCAGCAGATCGCGGATCGCCTCGCTGTTGCTCCGGCGATCGACGTCGAGCGTCGTCTGTTGGCCTGCGGCTGTGCCGAAGCGTTGTGACATGGGAACTCCCGGGAAAGCAGGGCCAGAAAATCGGCAAGGGCCCTTTGGATAGCCCTTCTTTTATGCCCCAAAACCGCTGAAGAGTGGCGGCCTTC
>JANQMQ010000559.1 GCA_028279995.1 Candidatus Phaeomarinibacter sp.
CACGAATATGGGGCGTGATCTGGTCGGACAGTTCTCGACAAACATGGGCGTTACTGGAAACGAAGCCACAGAGCTGATCACCATGCTTCACCCCCTCGGGCGTCTGGGAATGCCAGAAGATGTAGCGAACGCAATTGTGTTCCTCGCCAGTGAAGATTCCGCATTCATGACCGGCGCGGAAATCGTCGTTGATGGCGGCATGACAGCGCGATGAGTGTTCCAGGCAATCCCCAGGTCAACATGATGTCTCGGATCGGAGGCGGCTCGTGGACCTTGGGCTGAAAGGCAAAGTCGCTTTGGTCTCCGGGGCACATCGTGGCACGGGGGCGGTTATCGCATCCGCGCTGGCGGTAGAAGGCGCACATGTCGCGGTCCATGGTCCTCAAGATGGCGATTCGGATGCGACGGTCCGGGATATTGAAACAATCGGGCATACCGCCGTTGCTGTGTCAGGTGATCTCACGACAGACGAAGGCGCTGACAAAGCACTGTCTCACACGGGCGCGGCCTTGGGTCCGCCTGACATCTTGGTAAACAACTGGGGTGGCGTTGCACCTGGGCGTTGGAGCGGAACCGAGGCAGACACATGGCACGCGGACTATGAGCGCAACGTGCTTTCCATGGTCAGATTGTCCTCGCGTGCTGCGGAACACATGAAGGCAAAACGTGCCGGGCGAATTGTGAATTTGGGAACGCTCGGCACCGTGCAGCCACCGGCACGGACACCACACTATTATGCCGCGAAGGGCGCACTTGCCGCAGCGTCCGCCAGCCTTGCACGCGAATTAGGTCCGTTTGGCATTACAGTCAATCTGGTAAGTCCGGGGCTTATTCGTACGGACGAGGTGGAAGCCCATTTTCGTCAGCGCGCAGAGCGTAAGGGGTGGGGGAACGACTGGAGCGAGATCGAAGCCCACGCCATGGAAGAGATGGGTGGCGCTAACCCCTCCGGGCGCATGTCCACCCGCGAAGAGGTTGCCTCAGCCGTCCTGTTCCTGGCAGGCGAACCTGCAAGCCACATCTCCGGCATCAATTTGCGGGTAGATGGTGGCGCAGCAGCGCTTTCGCTCTAGCTTGCTCTTTCAGTAAGAGCCGGGGCACAGTCCGGCGATTGACGATCATTCTTACGGTTACACACAACCATGCAGACCTTCCGATTTGACCCCTGCGATCTGCCAGACAGTGCTATCGCATTGCGCGGAGAAGTCCGTGCATTCCTGGACAGTGAGTTGAGCGGATATCCCGCCCGCAAGCGCGCCGAAACATGGATGGGGTGGGATGCCGACTTCAGTCGCAAACTCGGTGATCAGGGCTGGATTGGCATGACATGGCCGAAAGCCTATGGCGGCCATGAACGCTCAGCATTGGACCGGTATGTCGTCCTGGAGGAGATGCTTGCCGCCGGCGCGCCGGTTGCTGCCCATTGGATCGGTGACCGTCAGTCCGGCCCCTTGCTTTTGAACTATGGCACTGAAGAGCAACGTCAGAAGTACCTGCCGAAAATCGCAAATGGCCAAAGCTTCTTCTGCATTGGTATGAGCGAGCCTGACTCCGGGTCCGATCTGGCGTCCGTTCGCACCAAGGCCGAAAAGACGTCTGAGGGGTGGCGCGTCAATGGCACCAAGCTTTGGACATCAGGCGCCCACCGTGCGCACGTTATGATCGCCCTGTTCAGAACCGCGACGGAGGAGGGCAACCGGCACGCCGGTTTGACACAGTTCCTTGTTGATCTGGACACGCCGGGCATCACCATACGCCCGATCAAGGACTTGTCCGGCAATGCCCACTTCAATGAGGTCATATTTGAGGACGTGCTGGTGCCGGACACCCAGCGCGTCGGCGAGACGCATGGCGCCTGGAAGCAGGTAACAGCTGAACTGGCGTATGAACGATCCGGGCCTGAGCGGTATCTCTCCTGCTACCCATTGATGACCGAGCTTGTGCAGGAGCTTTCGGAAAAGGAAAACGCGGGCGAACGGAGCGAAATCGAAATCGGCCGTGTCGTCGCGGAAATTTCCACCCTTCGCCAGATGTCTGTCTCAGTTGCGGGCATGCTCGAGGCCGGACAGAACCCGGCCCTTGAAGCATCCGTAGTGAAGGATCTCGGCGCTGTCTTGGAGCAACGCATGCCTGGATTGGCAATGGATCTGTTGGGGCGCCCGTTCCATCTGGGCAGTGGCGGGCTTGATGAGGCAGCAGCCTATCTCGTCCAGAACGCACCCTCGTTCTCCTTGCGTGGTGGGACACGTGAAATTCTCCGTGGGATCATTGCCCGCGGTCTGGGATTGAGGTAGCGGCCCCATGAATGACCTGCAGACAATGCTATCAGACACTGCAAACCGATTGTTTGCGGAAAAGATTTCAAAAGAGGTCCGGATTTCTGCTGAAGAAGGCGTTTGGCAACAGACGCTTTGGCAGTCGGTGGAAGAAACGGGCTTGCCTCTGGTCCTGGTCAGCGAAGCGCGTGGCGGTGCTGGGGCGGGGTGGTCAGATGCCCTTGTACTTCTGAAGGCCTGCGGTACACACGCTGTACCGGTGCCATTGGCCGAAACAATTCTGGCGGCCTGGTTTCTGGACCAGGCAGGCATCGACGTCCCATCAGGGCCCATCACATTCGGCAGTGCAGATCTTGTCCAATCACCGGGTGGTTTGACCACGGCAGACCCAATGGTGGATGTAGCTTTTGCCGATATCTGCTCCCACATTGTTGCGGTTTCACCTGCCGCCGACGGTGTGCAGGTGGCTTTGTTTGCAGACCCGCAATCAAGTGACAGAGTAACGACCATTGCCCGCGAAAGCGTCAGTCAGATCACCTGCAAGGCGCCCGCTGTTGCTTTGGGCACCGCACCGTTGCCAAGGGATTCAGTGCAGCTATTCGGCGCCCTTGCGCGTTCGGCGGCAATTGCCGGTGCATTGCAGTCAGTGCTTTTGCAGGCTGTTCAGTATGCTGGTGAACGTGTGCAGTTTGGTCG
>JANQMQ010000201.1 GCA_028279995.1 Candidatus Phaeomarinibacter sp.
CGGCCATAGATCTCAAAGGCGCCGGCGCGGAGTGTTGCCCGCAATGTTGCGTCCAGACGCGGCAGACGCCAGCCTTTAGCAAGCGCCCCATCAATGGCCGGATCAAGCTGGGACTGCTTTTCGACCACCCCCCGCACGATGGACTCGAAAAAGTCGGCATCTGCCGGATTGTCCGCAGTCAGTTCTTCAGCGGTTTCACCATCATAGGTGCGGCCCAGACGGGCAGCCCGGAACTCGGCAACAACATCGCCGATGTCAGCGCTGCCGATATCCATCTGGTAGAGCGCCTGCACTGCCGCAAGCCGCGCATTGCTGCGGGCTTCGTGCGGCTGTTTGCGGGCCGGCTTCTTGCTCAAAGTCCATCCACCTTCATGGCACGTTTGTGGGCGATCATCGCCAGCGTGGCCGCGGCGGCACCGCCACCCTTGTTCTTGTCATCAACCTTGGCGCGCGCCCAAGCCTGTTCTTCATTCTCAACGGTCTGGATACCGTTGCCCAGAGCCAGGGCATGTTCCACGCCCAGGTCCATAAGCGCCCGCGCGCTTTCAAATGCAACAATATCAAAGTGTGCCGTTTCGCCACGGATCACACAGCCCAGCGTGACGAAGCCATCATAGTAGGTCTGCCCGCCGGTGACTTTCATGGCCCGAAGCGCGTAGACCACGGCAGCTGGGATCTCCAGCACGCCGGGCACTTCCATGCGTTCGTAAGTGCCGCCTGCGGCTTCAATTTCCGCGATGGCGCCACGCGCCATTTCATCCGTTAGCTCGGGATAGAAACGGGCTTCGATGATGAGAATATGAGGAGGTTTCTTGCTCATGAATCTTCTTTTTTGGCTGCAGCTAGCTCTTGGTAATCGGCCGCTGGCCGACAACTTCAAGGCCGTAGCCATCTATGCCGACGATGGTTGGATTGGGAGAGTTTGAAAGCAGTTCCATCTTGCGGACACCCAGATCCAGCAGGATCTGCGCGCCGACGCCATATTCGCGCAACCGACGCGGCGCCTGATCTATCCGCTTCTCCTTGTCCGCCAGCAACATGTCGGAGACGATCGTCGCTTCGGTATCGCGGATAATCACAATAACGCCGCGGCCTTCCTCATCAATCGCCTTCATGGATTCTTCAACAAGATGAGCACGGCCACCCTTGCTGTTGAGAATGTCATCAAAGACATTGATGGCGTGCATGCGCACAAGGACCGGGTCTGGCGTGGAGATGTCGCCTTTCACCAGCGCAATATGCTCTGAATACTGAACATTGTTCTTGTAGACGATCATCTGGAACTCGCCGGCAGATTCAGACTCGAATGTCCTGTCGACAGCGCGCTGCATGAAGTTGTCATGCTTGCGGCGGTAGGCGATCAGGTCTGCGATCGTCGCCACCTTGAGGTTGTGCAGCTGGGAGAACTGAATGAGGTCCGGCAGCCTTGCCATGGTGCCGTCATCATTCATGATCTCGCAGATCACACCGGCCGGGTTGAGACCCGCCAGACGGGAGACATCAACAGCGGCCTCCGTGTGCCCAGCGCGCACAAGCACGCCACCTTCTTTCGCCACCAGCGGAAACACATGGCCTGGAGTGGCAATGTCTGCAAAATTCTTGGTGGGGTCGACGGCGACAGCAATCGTATGCGCCCGGTCATGGGCGGAAATGCCCGTGGTCACACCCTCACGAGCCTCGATCGAGATCGTGAAGGCCGTCTGGTGCCGTGACTGGTTGTGGGCGGACATCAGGTCGAGGTTCAACTGCTTCGACCGCTCTTCCGTCATCGAGAGGCAGATCAGCCCGCGCCCATATTTGGCCATGAAGTTGATGGCGTCAGGTGTCGCCATCTGCGCCGGGATGACCAGATCGCCTTCATTCTCGCGATCCTCCGCATCCACCAGAATGAACATCTTGCCGTTGCGGGCGTCTTCGATAACATCCTCGATCGGGGACAGGAATTCGGAAAACTCGCTCATACGTGCTCCTTGCCAGGCCTGATGGCCGCTTGGATTTCTTGTGTTGGTATGGGGCTCAGGCGGACTTTTGGCCCGGTTGGGCCAATGCCGCAAACTCTATCTGGCGAGCGACATAGCGCGCCAGCATGTCAATTTCCAGATTTACCGGGTCACCAGCGTTAAGATCGCCCAATGTGGTCTGGGTCTGTGTGTGGGGAATGATGTTCACCCCGAAGGTGTCCTGCCCCACTTCGTTCACTGTCAGGGAGATGCCGTCAATGGTGATCGACCCCTTGGACGCCACATAGGGCATCAGGTCCGCAGGCGCCTTAAAGGTCAGCCGCCAGCTATCGCCCTCAGGCGTGGAACTGACAAGACTGCCGACACCATCCACGTGACCACTGACGATATGCCCGCCGAGCTCATCCCCCGCCTTGAGGGCGCGTTCCAGATTCATCCGGGTGCCAACCTTCCAGCTTCCCAGCTTGGTCAGGTTGAGGGTCTCGCCTGACGCTTCTACGTCGAACCAGCAGGTTGTGTCGTCGATGCGACCTTTCCCGATGACGGTCAGGCAGGCGCCTGAGCACGCGATGGAGGCGCCAAGGTCAATGCCGTCTGCGTCATAAACCGTGGAGATACGAAAACGTGTGTCGCCGCGCTCTTCGATTTCCGTGACCTTGCCGATGTCCGTAATGATGCCGGTGAACATTTTGCTTCTCGTTTGTGTCTAGATGTCGTGCCGGACGCGCAGGCTGGTCAGCACGTCCTCGCCAAGGGCGGTGACGGCCAGACGCTCAAAGCCTGCGTCCAGATCAATGTCATCAAGCCCCAGACCTGCAACGGCAGAGTATCCGTCATCACCGATGATCTTGGGTGCCTGGAACCATTCAATGCGGTCAATCAGGTTATCGCGCAGGAGGCTGGCCGCCAGGCGTGCGCCGCCTTCGACCATCACCCGGGTGATGCCACGCTCAGCCAGAAGCTTTAGCGCTTCCATCATGTCCATCTGGTTGTCCGCTGCCAACGGCACAAAGATGAGCTCGACGCCCTGCTCTTCGAAGGCGCGCGCCCGGTCCTTGTCAGCGTCTTCGCGGGTCAGGACAATCACCGCTGTTTCGCCCGCGGAGCGCACCAGCTTTGAGGTAAGCGGCAAGCGGAGGCGCCCGTCCGCGACCACACGAATGGGAGAACATCCGGCAAGCCCCGGCAGGCGGCATGTCAGCTGTGGGTCATCAACAATCGCCGTAGCGCTGCCCACCATGATGGCATCCGCCTGGGCCCGCATGAGGTGGGTACGCTCCCGCGCCATCTCACCAGTGATCCAGTGGCTCTTGCCTGTATGGGTCGCAATCTTGCCATCGAGGGTCGACGCGATCTTCAGCAGGACTTCCGGCCGCCCTTCCCGGACCCGCGTGAAGAAGCCGGAATTGAGATCACGAGCCTCATCTTCAAGCACGCCTTCCGTCACCGAAATGCCGCCATCCTTCAGCATGGCGATGCCTTGCCCGCTCACCCGCGGATCATCATCCGTACACGCCACAACAGCGCGCGAAACACCCGCTTCGACAAGCGCCTGTGCGCATGGTCCCGTCTGACCTGTGTGCGCACATGGTTCTAGAGTGACATAGGCAGTTGCACCATGTGCCTTGTCGCCCGCACGGGCAACAGCCTCCGTCTCCGCGTGAGGACGGCCTCCCGGCTGCGTCCATCCCCGGCCAACAACAACCGGCCGGTCACCGGACGTCTTGACGAGAACACATCCAACAGACGGATTGGGTGCCACCCGGCCAAGCCCACGGCGCGCGAGCGCCATGGCCATACGCATAAAACGCAGGTCCATCGCCACTTGCTCTTTGGGAGACAGGTCCACTGTAAATCCGGCCTTCATTCCGGTCTTGTGCTCAGGCGCACTGCCGGGCCGCATGGGGCGGCAGGATCACGTGCGCCGTCAGTTCTGTTTGCCGCCGTCGTTGTCGGCCTTGGCGTCAGAACCGTCTTCGTCCTCACCCAGACCGCCAAGAAAATTCTCAAAGTCCTTGGCTTCCCGGAAGTTCCGGTAGACCGAGGCAAAACGAACATAGGCCACCTCATCCAGCAGCTTAAGCCGTTCCATCATCAACTCACCAACCATGGACGCGGGAATATCGGATTCACCGGTACTCTCCAACTCACGGATGATGCCGGACACCATACGCTCGACCCGTTCAGGCTCAACCGGACGTTTGCGCAAGGAGATTTGCAGCGACCGCATCAGCTTGTCCCGGTCAAACGGTTCGCGCTTGCCGTTGCGTTTGACGACCGTCAGATCGCGAAGCTGGACCCGCTCAAAGGTAGTAAAACGGGCGCCACAGGCCGGACAGAAACGGCGGCGGCGGATGGCCGCCGCATCTTCCGTCGGCCGCGAATCCTTAACCTGCGTGTCTTCATTGCCGCAAAACGGGCAGCGCATGTCCCAATATCCCCAATAGGCACCCCAATCGGGACGTACCCTGAATCAAGCCCAAATGTCTGTTTACCCGTAAATCGGGAAACGTGCACACAATTCGAGGACCCGCTCTTTTACCGAGGCTTCGATGGCGCTGTTGTCGTCCGGATTGGCGACCAGGCCATCAAGCACTTCGGTGATGAGGTCACCGACGAGCGAGAACTCAGCGACGCCGAAACCGCGCGTCGTGCCTGCCGGCGTGCCCAGACGGACACCTGATGTAATGGCCGGTGGTGCCGGATCAAAGGGCACTCCATTCTTGTTGCAGGTGATATGGGCGTTCTCGAGGGAGTGTTCAGCCGCCTTGCCGGTCAGATTCTTCGGACGCAGGTCCACCAGCATCAGATGGCTGTCGGTCCCGCCGGAAACAATGTCCACACCGCCCTTCTGGAGCGATGAAGCCAGTGCGCGGGCATTCTCGACCACGTTCTGGGCGTAGATCTTGAAGCTCGGCTGCAACGCTTCGCCGAAGGCAACCGCCTTGCCGGCAATCACATGCATCAACGGGCCACCCTGAATGCCCGGGAAGATCGCCGAATTGATCTTCTTGGCCAACTTCTCGTCGTTGGTGAGAATCATGCCGCCGCGCGGGCCACGAAGCGTCTTGTGGGTGGTCGTCGTGCACACATCCGCATAAGGCAGCGGGCTCGGGTAGACGCCGCCAGCCACAAGGCCCGCAAAGTGCGCCATGTCCACCATCAGGAAGGCATCCACGCTGTCTGCGATTTCACGGAACTTGGCAAAGTCGATGACCGGTGAATAAGCCGAGCCGCCTGCGATGATGAGCTTCGGCTTGTGCTCCTGCGCCAGCTTTGCCACGTCGTCATAGTCGATGTGACCATCCTGCTTGCGCACACCGTACTGCACCGGGGTAAACCACTTGCCTGACTGGTTCGGCTTGGCGCCATGGGTCAGGTGCCCGCCGGCATCGAGACTCATGCCCAGGATCGTGTCCCCCGGCTTGATCATGGCCATCATGGCGCCCTGGTTGGCCTGACTGCCGGAATTGGGCTGCACATTGGCGAACTCGCAGTTGAACAGCCGCTTGGCGCGCTCGATCGCCAGACTCTCTACTTCATCGACAAATTCACAGCCGCCATAGTATCGGCGCCCCGGGTACCCTTCCGCGTACTTGTTCGTCAGAACCGAACCTTGTGCCTCAAGAACAGCACGGCTGACGATATTCTCTGACGCAATCAGTTCGATCTGCGTCTGCTGCCGGCCCAGTTCACGCCCCACAGAGGCGAAAACATCAGGATCTGTTTCGGCCAGGGAACGCGAGAAAAAATCGTCAGTGGCGGGTGACTCTGTATCTTGAAGCGACATGGGAGATCCTCTGGGCTTTCCTTGGTCTCAGCGGCTGCTAAAGCGTTGATCAGGCGTGTAAAGCAGGACGTAATCCGGTTGCTGCTCATTAGCAAGCGGACCGCCTGAAGACCTGCCTTGCGCATATCTTGTGGTTCCAAGAACTCCCTAACATATCGTCGCTCGGTGCCCAACAGACCGCGCGCGCCCTCAAGACCTGACCACTTAAGGTCAGCCCTGCCTCTCGCCTGCCGGATCTGTCCTCTCGCCTCGTGCTTGAGGGAGTTCGGACAAAGAACGCGTAGTGCACAAACAATGTGCATGCATCAGATGAACCTGTTTACTTGCCGCCGGTTTTCACAGTTCCCATTTGGTAATAACTGAGACTTCGCCTAATGAGTTATCTTAAATACAACCGCATTCACTTAACGCGCGATCAACTTGATTTGTTAGTGTTCCAACACCTCTATTTTTCAATATAGAATTGCCATCCAGCAAATCCCCATTTATACGCTGGGTATTACCCCAAATCAGTGCCCCGACCTGGAGCTGCACAAATGAACGATTTCGACAAAGACTTGGACGCGATTGATCGCGAAGAGGTCGTACGTCTGACTGCTGATGTTATTGCTGCATATGTAAGCAACAATGAGCTTTCACCGGCTGAGTTGCCAGAATTGATTCGCGCTGTACATGGTGCGCTTGGCGGCGCTGCCGGTACTGAGGCTTCCCCACCGGCTGAAAAGCAGAAACCCGCTGTCCCGGTTAAGCGCTCCGTGACACCGGACTACATTGTCTGCCTTGAAGATGGAAAACGCCTCAAGATGCTCAAGCGTTACTTGCGGTCGCATTACGATATGTCGCCGGAAGACTACCGCGCAAAGTGGAACCTGCCCGCAGACTACCCGATGGTTGCTCCAAACTACTCAAAGCAGCGGTCACAGTTTGCCAAGGATATCGGTCTTGGCACCGGCGGGCGTGGCGGACGCGGCCGACGCTAGCTTTCAGACCAACCGACAGACACAAAAGAGGCGCTGGTCCAATTCGGATCAGCGCCTTTTCTTTGGCATTTCAGCCAAAGTCTTTTCCAGTTTGCGTAAGGCAATACGCTGGAGGTCCGCCTGGGTCACCCGCGCGTCGCCAACAATGGAAACCTCGGTGCCCGTCCCCTCATGCACGGCACTTACCTTGACGTAGGCGCCCTGGGGCAGGAACTCGAAATAGACCCGGTCAGCCGACGCTCCCCGAGGTGGTTTACCCGACGACGGAGTACGGCGCCCGGCCACTGCGATCAGGCCGCCCGGCTGCGATCAATCTTGAATTCGCTGAAGACCTGATCCAGCGCATCCACAAGCGCGCTGATCTTGTCGTCGTCATGGAACGGCCCGGGCGTGAAGCGCAGCCGCTCTGTACCACGGGGCACGGTCGGGTAGTTGATGGGCTGGACGTAGATGTTGTGTGCTTCCAGCAAGCGGTCCGAGATCGCCTTGCAGGCCACCGGGTCCCAGACCATCACCGGCACGATGTGGCTGGGCGTATCAAGCACGGGGAGACCCCGCTCCTTGAGTGCCGCCTTGAGCTTGGCCGCCTGGGCCTGCTGGGATTCACGTTCGGCACTGCTGGCCTTCAGGTGCCGTACACTGGCGAGGACGCCCGCAGCCAGAACCGGTGACAGGGATGTCGTGAAAATGAAGCTCTGCGCATAGGAACGGACCACGTCGACAATACGCGCGGACGCCGCAATGTAGCCGCCCATCACGCCAAAGCCCTTGGCCAGCGTACCTTCGATGATGTCGACCTTGTCCAGGACATTGTCACGGTCGGCAATGCCGCCGCCGCGCGCGCCATAGAGGCCAACCGCATGAACTTCATCAAG
>JANQMQ010000588.1 GCA_028279995.1 Candidatus Phaeomarinibacter sp.
AGGCTGACGGCTATGGTCTGGGCGTCAGCCTTTACCACCGCAGCCGCAGTCGCGCTGCCGCTCGCTGTGTTGGCCGCACGCCAGTTGCGTGCCAGCGCACCCAGATCAATCGTCAGGTAGCCAGGAGGTGAAGCAGTTTCAGTCAAACGTCAGGGCCGTGTGCCATGGAGATCAGGAGGCGGATCAGATCACGGACCATCATAGGACTGGTGGAAATGGTCAAGGTCGCCAAAGCGGGTTAGTTCAGCCTGGAATTGCAGTTCCACGCGACCTGTCGGGCCGTGGCGCTGCTTGCCGACAATGACCTCAGCCTTGCCGAACACCTGATTGCACTTTTCCTGCCACGCCAAGTGTTCGGGAGAGTCTGCGCTCGGCTCGGCTCTTAGCAGATAGTATTCCTCGCGATACACGAACATCACCACGTCTGCGTCCTGCTCGATCGAGCCCGATTCACGCAGGTCAGACAGCTGTGGTCGCTTGTCATCGCGGGCCTCGACCTGACGGGACAGCTGAGAGAGGGCAAGGATCGGCACATTCAGCTCTTTTGCCAGCGCCTTGAGGCCGGTGGTGATCGCGGTCACTTCCTGCACACGATTGTCCTGGTTCTTGCCGGACGATGTCACGAGCTGAAGATAGTCAACCACGATCAGCTGAAGGCCGTGCTGACGCTTCAGACGACGGGCGCGAGCGGCAAGCGTGGAGATCGCGATGCCGCCGGTATGGTCGATATAGAGCGGGATCGACTGCAGCATCTCCGTCGCTTCGCGCAGCTGCCCGAACTCATCCGCTGTGATCTCACCACGCCGTATCTTCTCCGATGAAATTCCCGAATGCTCCGCCAGCAGTCGTGTCGCCAGCTGTTCGGCTGACATTTCCAGTGAGAAGAAGGCGACGACGCCGCCATTCGTTACGGTTTCCCTGCCGTTTTCGTCCAGTTCTACGGTGTAGGACTTGGCCGCATTGAAGGCGATATTCGTGGCAAGCGCCGTTTTACCCATTGAGGGCCGCCCGGCCAGAATCACAAGGTCAGAATTCTGCAGTCCGCCGAGCTTGCTATCCAGGTCCCGCAGGCCTGTGGACAGCCCTGAAAGCCGCCCCTCACGCTGATAGGCCGCAGCCGCCATGTCCAACGCGGTTGTCAGCGAGGATTTGAACGGCATGAAGCCGCCTTCATAGCGGCCCTTTTCGGCAAGATTGTAGAGGGACGCTTCCGCGTTCTCGATCTGCTGTGATGGTGGAAGGTCCACCGGACTATCTTCGGCTGTAACCTGAATGTCCTCTCCGAGCCGAATGAGCTCACGGCGGACAGCCAGATCATAGATGGCGCGCCCGTAATCCTTTGCGTGCGGGGTCGCGACCGCCGCAGTTGCCAGGCGGGCCAGATAGGCCGGGCCGCCCACGTCCGCCAGGGCGCTGTCATGCTCGAAGTAAGCCTTCAGCGTGACAGGCGTTGCCAGGTGGCCGCCGACAACCAGTTGTGCAATTGCCTCGAATATCCGCGCATGCAGGGGCTCGTAGAAATGGTCGGGTGAGAGGAACTCAGAGACCCTGTCATAGGCCTCATTGTTGACCAGCACGGCACCGAGAAGCGCTTGCTCAGCTTCAATCGAGTGCGGCATTTCCTTGTACTTGATGCCATCAAAGTCAGCATCAGGTGTATCATCAGCAATGGGGTAGGGGCTTGGCGCAGGTTCCATCTGCACCTTGTAACCCATCTCCCTTTGCGTTTCAGCAAGGTGATGACAAAGGGCAGAGTTGCCCACTGAAATGATATCCACAGGCTGTGGATGATGTGCACGATTCAGTGCAAGTGATTCTTTTGTCTCTGGAATCCTGTCGACGGTCTCCCACGTCATGTAGCCACTGACTGAGGCCGCGACAGATGGGTGTGGCTGGTGCCAGTCGCCTCACACCCTGGCAAACAGCCTGTGGATGATGTCCGCGATTCAGCACAAGTGATTCAAAAGACTCGGAGAATCACCTGTCCACAAGACAAACGTCCGCTTCGCCTCAGGCGCTCACCTGTGCGTTTGGGTTCGATGGCGGTGTTGCTTCCTGTTGAAGAAACTGCGCTTCTGCTTCGCTGATGTACCCTCGTGTAAGGGGCAGGGTGGTCACCTTATTTGTCAGTTGTATCTGGAAGACCATGAACCCCATGTGCCGGAATGAGGCCTCGGACGCAGCCAGGTAAAACTCCCACATCCGGCAGAAGCGTTCATCGTAGAGGTCCTTCGCCCGGTCTCTATTGGCGGTAAACCGCTCTCGCCAGTGACGGAGCGTCTCGGCATAGTGAAGCCGCAAGATCTCCACATCAGTCACGAACAGGCCCGCCCGCTCGATGGCCGGTAGAACCTCACTGAGCGCGGGGATGTAGCCGCCCGGAAATATGTACTTCGCCACCCAAGGATTGGTGGTTCCAGGACCATCGATGCGGCCAATAGAGTGAATAAGGGCCACACCGTCATCCGCCAGGAGCCGGGCCACCTGTTGGAAGTATTCGCGATAGTGGCCGACACCGACATGCTCGAACATGCCTACCGATACGATGCGGTCGAAGGAGGGTTCCAACAGCCGGTAGTCCTGCAACTGGAACCGGACCCTGTCTGCGAGACCCTGCGCGTTCGCCCAGGCATTTGAGAGCGTGTGCTGCTCCTGAGACAGCGTGACACCGGTGACGTCAACCTCAGCCATCTGCGCCAGATAGAGGCCCAGGCCTCCCCACCCGGATCCGATATCCAGCACTTTGGTGTTCGGCTCAAGCGCCAGCTTGGCTGCGATATGGCGCTTTTTGGCCATCTGCGCATCGTCCAGCGTGGCCTTTGGATGCTCGAAGTAAGCGCAGGAATACTGCCGGTCCATATCAAGGAACAGATCGTAGAGCCGCCCATCCAAGTCATAGTGGTGAGCGACATTGGCCTGCGCCCGGCTGATCGGGTTGTATTGCAGCAATCGTCGGTAGATACGCCTCAGCCTTGCAATGAACGCCGCCAAAGGGGTTCCGTATCCGGTGCCAACATTGATGCCCAGCAGGTCCATCAGGTCCCAGACATCACCTTCAGTGATGTCGAGGCGCCCGTCCATATAGCCTTCCCCGAACTTGAGGTGGGGGTTGAAGGCAATGTCACGCCCTATGGACCTGTCGCGCAAATGCAATGTGACATGCGGACCGGATCCGTCTCCGGCGGACCATGAGCGACCCGACGCTTCATGAACTGTCAGATCGCCGGTCTTGACCACATACTGGAGCATCCACCTGAGGAACATCACGCACCTCCGCTGGCCAGCCATTCAAGGCTGCCGTTTCAAAGCCCAGCCCAACGGACGAAATCTTATGCTGAATGCGGTATGGTGCAAGCAACTGCAGGTACAGCACAAAAAACGCTGCTGCCCGGTCCTGGGCAGCAGCGTTTTCCATGTTATTTTGGTATGAAGTCGAATTTCTGTCGGTTAGGCCTGCACATCGTCTTCTGATGCAGCCTGCTCTTCGCCGTCAGCGTTTTCGTCGCCCTCGGCAAGGGCAGCAGCCTGTTCGGCATCTTCAAACACTTCTTCAGCCAGAAGTGCTGCTTCTTCCTCTTCGTCGGTCCGGTCGATGGTGACATCCTCACCGCGTGCCTGACGCTCTGCTTCTTCTTCGGTCCGGGCCACGTTGACAGATACCGTCGCAATGACTTCCGGGTGTAGGCGGATCAGCACGTCATGCAGACCCAGAACCTTGATCGGACGCTGCAGGCTCACCTGCTGGCGCTCAACCGTGAAGCCGTTTTCAGTAAGGCCGGCAGCAATGTCACGCGTGGCGACAGAGCCGTATAGCTGACCGGACTCCGATGCCTGGCGAATAACGATTACGCTTTCGCCATCGAGCTTGGTCTGAACAGCTTCAGCTTCCTTGCGCAATTCAAGGTTGCGAGCTTCAAGCTGCGCGCGCTCTGTTTCAAAGCGCTGGCGGTTTGCCTTGTTGGCACGAAGCGCCTTGCCCCGTGGCAGCAGGAAGTTGCGGGCATAGCCGGGCTTTACGTCCACGACATCGCCCATTTGGCCGAGTTTCTCGACCCGCTCAAGCAGAATTACATCCATTGAAATAGTCCTCGTTCCAGCAAGCGCCGCCGTTCCACCCAGTGCGGAAAGATCAAAAGCGCCTGTCCCGCACGTTGGCGGTTAGCGGTCGATAGTCTGCGCGTCAGTCAGGCCCCTGAGCCGGGTCTGCATATCGTGCGCGAAGCCCCATCCAGGCTTCCACCAGACCCAGTATGCCGACCAGCACCACCAGAGAGCCGAAGAGCACCAGTATCAGGTAAAAACCGATGAGAATGGCAGTTCTCGCCTGCCAGCGGCGGGAAATAGCATGAATTGTTGCCAGTCCCAACAGAAAATAGGGGACGAACAGAAGCGCCGACAGGGATAGTCCGGCAAACCCCAGTTCACCGGGGAGAAAGCCCAGGACGAGCGACACCGGGAATGCGACGAGGAAGGCCTGCGGATAGGTAATGTGGGAAAAGACAGGCGTCGGACGCAGGGCATTGCCGGATCGGGCGACAATCAACTGCGCAATCGCCATGTTTGCCAGCGTCATCAGCAGCCACATGCTGGCGGCCATGGCTGGCAGATACGCGGCCACCATCGCCAGAAAATCGCTGGGCGAAATATCCAGTCCCTGTGCGTCGAGCATCCGCCGCAACTCGCCGGTATCAACAATACCTGTGTTGAGCATCTGGACGACAGCGCCACGCAGGCCGTCTTCCGTTGCCGCCATCGAGAGGATGGAAACGACCAGAAGTGAGGCTGCGATCGCGGTTGTCCACACCACAAGCATCCCAGGCGGATACCACTGGACCTCGGGGGCAGCAATTTCGTCTGGCGGTCCATCGCGGGTTCCATCCGCGACAGCGCGGTGGTGAGCTTCGCGGGCACGTGCAGCTCGTGCCGCAGCAGATGCGCCACGACCTCCGACCGCGCGTGATAGGAGAGCCAACCGGACAAGCCATATGGGTGCGAGGGCAACCACGGCGAAATAGACGACGCCGCTTGAAAGGCCTGCCACAACGGACATGACAACAAGGCCCGTGCCGCCGGCAATAAGCGCCATGATGGTGCCCCAGCCGAGGCCGGCGATGAAAATGGGGAGGGGCGCAATATAGGCA
>JANQMQ010000632.1 GCA_028279995.1 Candidatus Phaeomarinibacter sp.
CGCACGTACTTCCAGAATGGCGTCGCGGTCATCCGCCACATCTTTCGGCAGCAGCAAGATCGATATCTGATGCTCGATCTCCGGGATGCTGGCTTCCAGGGCCTCGCGCTCTTCTGTCGCCATCTCGCGCATTTCGGCGTCGAGGTCCTTGTCTTGAAGCATCGAGGTCAGGTCTGCGAGTTCCACCTTGCTGTCCTTGAGCTTGCGCACGGCGGCAACCACGGGCTGAAGCTCAGAGAATTCCTTCGACAGTGCCACATAGGCGTCCGGGTCCGGATTGTCGGACATCTTGGCTTCAAGATCAGCCTGGCGGCTGAGAAGTTGTTCGATTTTTTGCTCGGAGAGCATGAGGACCAACGCTTCTAGCAGGGGAGACACACAGCGGAAGAGAATTGCCGCGTATGGCTACTGCCCTGAAAGCGTCGCCGGATCAAGGGGCATGTCGGCCAGAACCTGGCCGGAGCTGCCTGCCGCACCTGTGGGCTTGCCATCAACGAAGATCTGCAAGGCACCGGCATTGCGTGTCGCCAGCACCATGCCGGCCCTGTCAGGTGCCCGGTAGCTTTCGCCTGCACGCAACGTGCGGGACAACAGCACATTGCCGTCACCATCTTCCACCCGCACCCATGTCTGGGCATCAGCACGGATGAAAATACGGCTGTCATGGTTCTGCTGCCCGTAAACAAAGCCCTCCCAGGCCCGCTCGGCGCCGGTCTCAAGCGGCGAAACCTGATCCTCATTGGTCGAAGCGGTTTCACCGGATGCCGGCGGCACCGTCGCACCAACGTTGTCCGCCACCCCGTCGGCAGCATCTGAGGCGCTCTGCTCGGTCTCACCCAGAGCCTGAGCCGCTGCGTCGCCTGGCGCCTGCGCAGGATCCACGGCAGCAACGCCCTGTGCGTCATCCACTGTCACGGAGGCCTGATCTTCAACGCCTGTCTCAGTTGAAGGGAGCAGTGTTGCTGCTGCATCCGCACCAGAAGGGTTCACCTGCCCGGCAGGTGCAGTCTGACGTTCGACCGCAGTCCGTGGTAGCGACGCCGGCGGCGTTACGACCGGGTCGATGCGTGTCGTGGGAACAACGCTCGGCACACCCGACGCGCGCTCTTCAACAATGCGGTCAGCGGATACGGTAAGCGTCCAGATGCCATAGAGAGCAGCAAGGGCAAGAATACCGATGACGACAAAGGCCCCGCGCGGCAGACGCGCCTCTTCTTCCGCGTCCGGAAAAACCAGCTCCGGACCAGCGGACTTGGCTGCATCGAACTCAGCCTTGAAGGCCGCAACCATCTCCACCTCGTCAAGGCCAAGATACTCCGCATACGAACGAACAAACCCGATCGAGTAGGCGCGCCCGGGCAGGGCGTCAAAGTCACCGCCTTCGATGGCTTCAATCTGGTCACGCCGAATGCGCAGCTGAGCCGCAACGTCTGAGATGTCCTGCCCAAGGGAAAGGCGAGCTGCATGCATCTGTGCGCCTGTGGTGCCGCGCGGCTCGGGATTGTCATCCTGAATGTCGCGTAAGTGAAGACGCCGTGTAGGACGAACGGAAGCCTCTTCCAGATTGAATTTCGTAACCTTGCCCATATTGCGGCCCGTAATCCCCTTCAGGGTGCTGCGGTGCAATGCCCTACCAAGGCACCGGCAGTCACCGAAACAAAATGCATATCGACCACGAACGGCATTCCGATGTCACAACACAACCGGAGCGTGGCGCAGCCTGTGGATATCTTCCACACAGAATGTCAGAAGTTGGTTACTAAACTAAAAATGGCTCGTAACTGCAATGGTTTAGAGCGGAATCTTGTGGTCCCGGGCGAAGGCCGCCAGCTGATCCCTGAGACTGCGATCTGGGAGCTTCAGCCGCTCATCCACAAAGCTGGCAAGTTGACCGGCATCAAGTTCCAGGATCATCGCCTTCACCGGCCCAACGGCGGCGGGCGGAATGGACAGGGTGCGGAAACCCAATGCGACAAGCGCCATTGCCTCTAGCGGTCGCCCGGCCATCTCGCCGCACAGGGAAACCGGTACATTATGGGCCTCGCACTGGGTCACCACATGCTTCAAAAATGACAGAACTGCTGGGCTCAGCAGGTCATACCGGTCGCCAACCCGCGTGTTGCCGCGGTCGCTGGCGAAAAAGAACTGAAGCAGATCATTTGACCCGATCGAGATAAAATCCACCAACGGCAGCAGCGCATCCAGCTGCCAGGCCAGCGATGGCACCTCAAGCATGGACCCGACATTGATGCTCCGCGGCTGCGGCAGGTCCAGTTTCTCCAGACGTGCAATTTCCCTGTCCAGGAGTGCTCGTGCCGCCTGAAACTCGCTCACCTCGGCAATCATCGGGAACATCAGCCGCAGGTCTCGGCCGGCGGATGCCTGCAGCAGGGCGCGCAGCTGATAACGCAACAGACCCGGCCGATCGAGGGCAATCCGGATCGCCCTCCACCCCAGCGCCGGGTTCTCCTCCTTGGCATGCGCCAGATAGGGCAGCACCTTGTCGCCCCCCACATCCAGCGTGCGGAAGGTCACCGGCTTATCGCCGGCTGCCTCAAGAACATCCGCGTAGAATGACCGCTGCTCGGAGAGTTTCGGCATCGCCGATGCGATCAGGAACTGCAGTTCGGTACGGAATAGGCCGATACCATCCGCACCTGCCTCATGCAGATGCGGCAAATCCACCATAAGGCCGGCATTGATGGTCAGGGATACCTCCGCCCCATCCTTCGTGACGGCCGGTTTGCCGTGCAACTTGCGAAACTGCGCCTGACGCCGTGCTCTGAACCGGGCTTTCTCGGAATAGGCATCCACGATTTCCTGCGAAGGAAGCGCATAGACTTCGCCGGTATCACCATCAGCGATCACAGCATCACCGGACTCCAGAAGGTCTGTGATGCCCTCCACCCGGCCGATCATGGGGATGCCCAGCGCACGCGCCACGATGGATACATGTGCCGTCGCCGACCCATCTTCGAGCACAAGCGCCCGTAGCTTCTCGCTGTCATAGTCGAGCAGTTCGGCGGGGCCCATATTGCGCGCCACGATGATGGCGTCCGTGGGAAGATCGTCGCCGGCAGCTGTCAGCGGCACGCCGGCCAGATGGCTCAGCAACCGGTTGGCCAGATCGTCCAGATCATGAAGCCGCTCGCGCAGATACGGATCGGTCTGCCGCATCAGCCTTGCCCGCGTTTCGTTTTGCACCCGCTCGACTGCGGCTTCCGCCGTCAGCCCGCTCTCGATTGCCTCCCGCAACCGGGCCAGCCACCCGCGGTCATTGGCAAACATGCGGTAGGTTTCAAGAATTTCGCGGTGCTCACCGGCGCGGCCCAGATTGTCACCGGACAGCATCGCATCCACTTGGGCGCGCAGCTGGCTGATGGCTTCTTCTATGCGCTCAAGCTCTTCCTCGGTGTCCTCAGCGATGATGCGGGTCACATGGAAGCGCGGCTGATGCAAAACTGCATGGCCGAGCGCAATGCCTTCGGAGATGGCAACGCCATGATGATGCATGGCACGGTCATCAACCATCTCCGCCTGATGAAGCGCTGCCAGATTTACCAACTCGCCGGCGGCAACCATCTCCGCCAACACCATGGCGACAGTTTCCAGCGCCTCCATCTCTTCCAGCTTGTAGGCACGCGTGGTGACATTCTGGACAGCAAGCACACCAAGCACCCGCCCGGACCGCAGCAGTGGAACCCCGAGATAGGACAGATAGGGATCTTCCCCGGTCTCGGGACGGTAGGCAAAGGCCGGATGCCGCTGCGCATGTGACAACGCTAGCGGACGGGCAGTTTGGGCAACTGTACCGACGAGCCCCTCACCCAAGGCAAGAAACGTATTGTGCACAGCCTCTGCCCGCAGGCCTTCCGTTGCGATCAACTCAAGCCGGTTGTCCGGCTGCAGCAGATAGATGGAGCACACTTCCGCCACCATGTTTGAGGCGATCAGGCGCACGACAGTCTGCAGCCGGTCTTCTGCCGAACCGGACTGCGCCATCACTTCCCGAAGGCTTCTCAACAATGTGCGCGGACCATGCGCGGTTTCTACCACCGGCAGCCACCCTCTTGTGTTGTGTGTCATTGGGTCGGCAGTACGGAGCGCACCACCGAGAATTTGCCGCGAAATGGCGGCCCAAATTTGATCCTCAATGGATCAATATCGAATGCTTTCACTATAGCATGCGCAGATACAGCCTGCGCGCTATCGACCCTGCTAGGTCCTCGGCACCACTTTACCTGTGTTAGGCAGCCTCGCCGTCAAGACCATAAGCCGTATGCAGGGCCCGCACCGCAAGCTCGGTGTATTCGGCGTCAATGAGCACGCTGACTTTGATTTCGGACGTTGAAATCACATGAATGTTGATATTGCGGTCCGCCAGCGCGCGGAACATTTTCTGGGCAACACCCGTATGGCTGCGCATACCCACGCCGATGACGGAAATCTTTGACACATCACCATCGGCAACGAGGTGGCCATAGCCAATCTCGTCCTTCGCGCTCTCAATCACGGCACGAGCCTTCTCCAGCTCCGCATGGCTGACAGTGAAAGTCAGATCCGTCATTGAGCCGTCTTCTGAGACGTTTTGAACGATCATGTCGACATTGATTCCGGCGTCCGCCAGCGGACCGAAAATCGCGGCAGAAACACCTGGTTTGTCCGCCACTTTCACGAGGGTGATTTTGGCCTCATCGCGCGAATACGCAATGCCGGTCACAAGTTCCTGTTCCACAATTTCCTCCTCGTCACAAACCAGCGTTCCTGGCAAGTCAGCATTGCCGTTTGTCGCAGCTACAAGGCCCGGATCACTTGGCTCATCAAAAGATGAGCGGACAAGCACCCGCACCTGATGGGTCATGGCCATGCCCACAGACCTGGTCTGCAGAACCTTTGCACCCTGGCTGGCCATTTCCAGCATTTCTTCATACGTGATCTTGGACAGCTTGCGCGCACGCGATGTCATGCGTGGGTCCGTCGTATAGACACCGTCAACGTCCGTGTAGATGTCACACCGATCAGCCTTGAGCGCGGCCGCCAGCGCCACAGCACTCGTGTCAGAGCCACCGCGCCCCAG
>JANQMQ010000637.1 GCA_028279995.1 Candidatus Phaeomarinibacter sp.
GCCTATGTAGGGGCGCTCCCCCACGGCGCGCCACACACAGTCATTCACCTACACGTCAACCATTCGTGAGCACGGATAGAGGCCATGCTTGCCGACAGACCGGCAATTTCTGCCCGCGAACCATGTGCATGGTGCTTATAACACACTGAAAACAATAGATTTTTCGTTGGTTCGTCTCTTGCATCAACACCTGCAAGGGAGCATGCACATGCAGACAGCAGCTGTCACAGCGCCGTTACCGGCCACACAATATCCGGAACCGACCCACCGGTTCGGCCGTGCGCTGGACGACCGTCTGCCCGCGACCGGCACGCGCCCGGTGCCGTCCCAGCCTGCCGGCGCGGAAGCCGACACCGGGGAGTTGCATACGGCGTCCTTGTCGCCTGCAACGGATGATGAGGGGTTCACCTTCAATGACCTGCTCGATGTGATTAATCCTCTGCAGCACGTGCCAGTGGTTTCTACCCTGTACCGTGAGTTTACAGGTGACGAGATCCGGCCAGAGTCGCGTGTTTTGGGTGGGGGCCTGTTTGGTGGTGTGATTGGCGCCGCCGGATCGCTTCTCGATGTGGCTCTGGAAACTATGACCGGAGACACTGCCGGCGGTCATGTCATGACGGCACTGTTCGGCGATGACGAAGCAGACACAGGACCCGCGCAGCAAAGCGTCGAGGTCGCCAGCAGGCAAACCACGGAAACCCCCGCTCCTGCAGTTCCTGCAATGGTTGGCGCGGGCGCGAGCGCAGGGCCCAAGTCGGTGCCGGAACCTGCCTCTGCGCAAACACCTCAGGCCGGGCGCAAGACGCCGGACTTGCCGACGCTGTCACCATCGGCCTTTGATGTACTGTTGGACTCGTTCGGCAGCGAGCCACAAGCAGACGCTGAGACCCCACACCCCGGGGGCCTGGCCTACGCCCCCATGCGAAACCAATCGGGTGCGCTCGTGAATGAAGCGCTGTAGGCCGTGGAGGTCTACAAGCGGACAGATGGCTGCACAGGCTGAAGCCGCCTGATAGACTCTCCCGATGCAAATTGATGTCTGGCAGCACGGTCCAAAACAACACTCCGGCAGACTGCGTCTCGGTGACAGGGTGTTTTCCTGCGCCTTGGGAAAAAACGGCATTGTATCCCCCGGTCGGGAAGGGGATGGGGCAACGCCGCTGGGTACCTTTCCGCTGCGACGCGTCCTCTATCGGGCTGATCGCCAGGCGCCACCCGAAACGCCACTTTGTATCTCACCCATTGGACCAAGAGATGGATGGTGCGACGAGAGCGATGACCCTGCCTACAACAGGCCGGTGAGGCTGCCCTACCCGGCCAGCGCCGAAAAGCTGACACGGCGCGATCGCCTGTACGACATGATTGTCGTTCTTGGGCACAATGATGCACCGGTCATTCCGGGCCTCGGGAGCGCAATCTTCCTGCATGTGGCCCGTCCGGATATGGGACCAACGCTTGGCTGCATTGCCCTGGCGCCCGATGACCTGAGATACGTACTGGGGAACATCAGCCGCCACAGCACTATTTCTGTCCGGCACAATCCTTACAAGCGGAGCACTTAAGGATGAGCAGGACGTGCCCCGAAGATCGCGCTGCCGACCCGCACATGTGTGGCACCATGGGCAACCGCGGTTTCAAAATCCGCACTCATGCCCATGCTCAATCCGGCCAGACCGTTGCTGCCGGCAATGGCTGCCAGCATCTTGAAATGCGGCACCGGGTCCTGGCCCGCTGGAGGGATACACATCAGACCCGCAATACGAAGGCCAAGTTCATCCCGGCACAGAGAGATGAACGCGTCCGCTTCATCTGGATGGGCTCCGGACTTTTGCGGTTCTTCACCTGTGTTGATCTGAAGGAAGAGGTCCGGGTCACGGCTCTGGGCCAAGATCTCCCGGGCAAGAACGCGGGCAAGCTTTGGGCGATCGACAGAATGGATCGCATCAAAGAGCGCCACGGCATCCCGCGCCTTGTTCGTCTGAAGTGGACCGATGAGGTGGACCTTTGTGTCCGGAAAAGTTTCTTTCAAGGAAGGCCATTTCTGCTGGGCTTCCTGAACACGGTTCTCACCAAACACCTTTTGTCCGGCAGCCAGGACCGGCGTAATGGCCTCTGGCGGAAAAGTCTTGCTCACCGCCACCAACGTCATATCATCAGCGCGCCGGCCGGAGGCAATAGCTGCCCGATCAATCTGTATACGGACAGTTTCAAGAGCATCATGGCTTTTGCTGGTCGTTGGAGCGCTCATGGGTGCTGACACTAAAGCGGCTTTGCTGTCTGTCGCAAGGCTTGCCGAGCGGCAGTTCGGCGCACGCATCCACAAAGAGTTACCCACACTGTTTGTGATGACCTCTCATGCAGCACAGGGTGACGCGCGAGAACTCATGCCGCACCTGCCGCGTGGCAGCATTCTCTGCTTGCGAGACTATGATTTGCCGGACCGCGCCGACTACGCAGCCGGGCTTTCCGCATTGGCGCGACGACAAGGCATTCGTTTCATGGTCGCAGGAGATGTACCCCTCGCCATCACCGTGCGCGCATGGGGGGTTCACATTCCTGAAGGGATATTCTGGGAACAGCGCCATCGCCTTGAGCAGGCTCGAAAGCGGCTGTTGAGGATCTCGACGTCTGTGCACAGTCCCTGGGCGGCCGCGGCGCTCTCGGCGTCAAGCCGTCCTGCCGCAGACATGGCGCTGGTGTCACCGGTCTTCAGGACGCTCAGCCATCCGGATGCCATTCCGCTTGGACCAGTGGGACTGGCGGGCATTCTCAGTCATCTGCGCATACCGGCATATGCCCTTGGCGGCATAACCGAAGACACGCTTCCACGACTGTCAGATCTGCCCTTGCAAGGCGTCGCCGGCATTCGCTTCAGTTGAAGCATCCGATGACCGGGCAAAAGAAAAGGGCGGATCCGAAGATCCGCCCTTCCCGAAGTACCGAGTGGTATGAAGCTTAGAACTTCACGCCGAATTCGGTGAACAGTGCAGAACCTTCACGGTTCGTCGTGTCGTTTTCGCCGTACTTGTAACCGAGGGAGACGTTTGCGCCACCGCCGAGTGAGTAGGCGAGACCAGCGAGGATTGCTGACTCTTCGATTTCGTCAACACCAGCAACCGTCGTGTTTTCATCACGATTTGCTTCAGCGTATTCAACACCGAAAGTCCAAGGGCCTGTTCCGTAGGTTACACCCACATCCCATGCCTTGTACTCTTCGCCGCCAAGACCAGCAGAGTCCTTCTGGCCATATGCACCACCGACAGTGAAGCCGGCGAAGCCAACGCTTGCGCCTGCAGCCCAGTCGTCGATGTCAGATGTGCCGGCGATTGTGCCGTCAGAGTTCACCCACACAAAGCTTGCGCCGAGGTCAACACCGTTGAAGCCGTGCTCCCAAGTGATACCGGCTTCGAAAGTGTTTTCGAAAGCGTCTTCACCAGACAGGGCGTCCGTGTAGGTCTCATCGCCAGAGAGCTCAGCAGGCTCGGGAGCGTATGACAGACCAATCTGGAAACCAGCAAGGCGCGGCGTGAAGTAAATGATCTTCATTGAGTCGCCGGAGAAGTCAGCAACTGTGTTGATGCCGGCTGTGTAGATGCCGCCAATCGGATCAAGATCGGTGTCGTTAGCAAAGTGCTCCAGGAAAGGAGACGGAGCAACGATTGGCATCTGATCGCCAACGCCGTCCTGGTCACCAAACTGGAATTCACCGAAGGCACCGGAAACCCACATGTAGGCTTCGTCAAGGTTGTCGAACGTACCACCTGGTGCGCCAGTCTGGTCATCACCACCTTCGAGTTCGAACTTCACGCCAATTTCGATGCCATTGTCGAGGGTCGTTGAACCCTTGAAGTGGATCTCAGCTTCGCGAGCGAAGCGAATTGTGCGTTCGTCGGCACCACCAGGGGCACCAACACCGAGATCAGCGTCAAATACGGCGGCGATAGCGCCGACG
The DNA here is from genome assembly GCA_028279995.1 of Candidatus Phaeomarinibacter sp. Taxonomy (GTDB): domain Bacteria; phylum Pseudomonadota; class Alphaproteobacteria; order CGMCC-115125; family CGMCC-115125; genus Pyruvatibacter. The sequence continues at coordinate 3,953 of JANQMQ010000637.1, forward strand.
AAGTAACCGCCAACCTTCATGTTAATCTTATCAGCAGCCATGGCAGGCGCGGTCGCAAAAGCGGCGGCCACCAGGGCAGTAGTTCCAAGAAGCTTCTTCATCTGTCCCTCACATTCGAAAAGAGGTGTGCTAATAGAGCACGAGAACATGCCCAAACGGGACGAAGCTCGCCCCCCATGCTCGAGATGCAAACTCTGACATTGAGGGCCAATCGTCAAGCAGTCCGGACCCGATATGGGTTGAGATGCACGCAGATGTGGCGCATGGGACACAATTCCCTAATGAGGGGTTACCGAAATTGGGCCTCAGGCGCAGAAACGGGCTGAATCCATAGAGAAATGGTGGTGCATTCCTGAACACCCAAGGGCCGCCGGTATCGGGGAAGCAGCGGGTGCAGCCCACCACCGCAACGATCAACTGTTGCAACAAAGTATCACCGACTGCGGCGCGAGGCGGGCACACCTTCTGGAGGAGGAGTCTGAACTCCGCGGCGGCGATTTCTTGTGGCTTGCTAAGGTCTGCAACGGCTCGTTATAAGCAATTATCGCGGGCTAACACGTTGTCGCAATTCCCCAAACGCACTTCCGTATCGGGAGGCGGATCGGCCTATGCAAGTTGGACATAAATTGAATTACATCAAGATTTTCGCGGTTTCCGTCGCCATTCTGTTCGGTCTGGCAGCCTGTGGCACCGGCATCGAGACCGAGAACCGCTTTCCGACAGAAAAACCGGGTGGCAAGAGCGACCCGTTCGGGCTCATTGCCTGTGTTCCCGAAC
>JANQMQ010000647.1 GCA_028279995.1 Candidatus Phaeomarinibacter sp.
CAATGCATCTGGCCTGGGACTTCGTCCGACTCTGCTACCCGGCCTGCGCCGTGGCCTGGATATCGCACCGGATGTCACGACATCGGAAGATGACGTGCGAAACAACGCCGTGCTTCCGGACAAACCAACAAAAACGGCACAGCAATTGGCGGCCCGCTGACGGTAACGTGCCTGTCACGGCCACATCACACTAAGTTGGCTGTGATGTGTCCCCACTTTGTCTGCCTTAGCGCATAGTATCCGTTGCGTATCTCGGTTGATCTGCCCGCCTGCACCGCCGACCAGGTGCACTGCGGAATGGGGGAAATGACCATGCAATACTTCGTTGATGCGCTGCAGGTGACATCCGTCGCGGATGTCATCAATCTGTTCGCCGCCTTTTTTGTCTTTCTTGTAGGCGCGGCATTCCTCACAACCATCGTCTTCTACGTCATAGACCGTACACAGACCAAGCACGCGATCCGGCGAAACTACCCGGTCATCGGCCGTTTGCGCTATGTGATGGAAGATCTCGGCAAGTACTTCCGTCAGTACTTTTTCGCGGATGACCGTGCCGAACTACCCTTCAACCGTGCGCAGCGCGCCTGGGTCTACCGCGCTGCCAAGGGTGTGGATACCACGGTTCCCTTCGGCTCCACCCGCGCGCTGGCGCATGTCGGCACAAAGATTTTCGTCAATTGCCCCTTCCCGCAACTGGGCGACGAGGAAGTGCCACCAAATGACGTCACCGTCGGCCCGTTCTGCCGGACGCCCTACACCACGGACAAGTACTTCCACATTTCAGGCATGAGCTACGGCGCCATTTCCAAACCTGCCGTGCAGGCCCTTTCGCGCGGCGCAAAACGGGCAGGCATCTGGATGAACACCGGCGAAGGCGCCCTGTCGCCATTTCACATCGAAGGTGGCTGCGACATCGTCTTCCAGATCGGCACCGCCAAATACGGCGTGCGAAACGATGACGGCTCGCTCAATGATGACAAGCTGCGGGAAGTCGCAGAACGCGACCAGGTCAAGATGTTCGAAATCAAGCTCAGCCAGGGTGCCAAACCGGGAAAGGGCGGCATTCTTCCCGGCGAGAAAGTCAGCAAGGAAATCGCCAAGATCCGAGGCATCAAGGTTGGAAAGGACTCAATCAGCCCCAACCGCCACCCTGAAATCAACTCGATTGGTCAATTGCTGGATTTCATCGCCCATGTGCGCGAAGTCACCGGCAAGCCCACAGGCATCAAGATGGTTCTGGGCGCCTATGGCTGGCTCTCCGGGCTCTGTGAAGAAATCAACCGGCGCGGCATTGAAAGCGCACCGGATTTCATCACCCTCGACAGCGCCGACGGCGGCACCGGCGCCGCCCCGCAGCCATTGATCGATTATGTGGGCCTGCAAATTCAGGAAAGCCTGCCGACGCTTGTCGATGCTCTGCTTGTGCACGGCCTTCGGGACCGCATCAAGGTGATCTCGTCGGGCAAGCTGACAACTCCGTCCGGTGTAGCTTGGGCGCTGTGTGCAGGCGCTGATTTCGTGACCTCAGCCCGGGGCTTCATGTTCGCCCTTGGCTGCATTCAGGCCCTTCAGTGCAATACCAATGAATGCCCATCCGGCGTTGCGACCCACAAGAAGCATCTCCAGCGTGGACTTGTCGCCACCGACAAAGCAGAGCGTGTCTACCGCTATGCCACGACCATGCACAAGGAGGTCGGCATCGTTGCGCATTCCTGCGGCGTTGATGACCCGCGGATGCTCAAGCGGCACCATTGCCGCATCATGGGGGCCAACAGCCGTACCATCGGCCTGCATGAAATGTATCCTCCAGGCGGCAGCTTCTCACCGGCCGCGGACAAACCCGACACCATCACGGACGGCACAGGCGTAGCAGCACAGTAGCAATGGCTAAGGCATCACAAGCCGGATCTGAGGCGCCTTCGCCACGTCCCAGCATTCCACATCCACCGGCAGCGTCAGCATATCGTCTCCATCAACCTGAACCGGGTCTGTAATTTCACCGCTGCCGAGGCAGATGCTGACCTTGTTGCCACATAAAACCGTCACGCCGGGCATCTTTTCAAGCTGGCCAACTGCAAGACCGAGCAAGGCCAGAATAAGACCCATACGGCCTCGCGCGCCCACGCAAAGCGTTGTCAGGCCGACAGCATCAAATCGAGCGGACGGTGCCAACCGGTACGAGCCGGCATAGTGCCTTGCATTCGCGACAACAGCCCAGCTGCACTCGACGACCCGTTCGCCATCGCTCACGTTTAGGGCAGGTCCCTGCGGACCAAACACCTGTTTGACGCCCGCCCACACGAAGGCAAGTTTGCCGAAGCGGCGCTTCATTGCAGGGTCAATGGCGTGAACCAGCCGCCCGTCGAAGCCCGCCCCAACCCACAGGAGGAAGAACCGCTTGTTGACCCGCCCGGCTCCGATCGGACGCGATTCGCCGGTCAGCAGCAGGTCGCCGAGGGCATCGGCGGATTTGGGCAGCCCGATTTCAATAGCTAGCACGTTTGCTGTGCCGGTCGGGATCACCCCAAGAGGCACTTGTGACCCTGCCAGGC
>JANQMQ010000648.1 GCA_028279995.1 Candidatus Phaeomarinibacter sp.
GCCCTGCCAGAATAGCTGCGCTGCCCGTTGCCGGAGAAACGGGAGCTGGTGCTTAGCGGGGGGATCAGGTGCATCGGCCATGGCCGGACACTACCGCTGCCTGACCATTTCCTTTCCGGCACCACTGGTTACACCGCAGCGGTGTAACCCGCACCCGCTTGAGCAATGGACGTGGCATCGCGGACGTTTGCGGCAACCGCAGCGCATCACCGCTGCCTTGCACACCGCACCGTCTCACGAAGGGCCGCTTCCATGTCTCACAAAGCCGTTTCCAAGTTTGTCCGCGTCGCCACTGAAGGCCCCACCGTGGACGGTCGCGAAATCCCGGCGCTTCAGATTCAGCAGATGGCGGACAACTACGATCCCGGCAAATACCAGGCCCGCATCTGGATCGAGCACTTCCGGGGGCTTCTGGTTGAGTCCCAGTTTCCGGCCCTGGGAGATGTCATGGCACTGAAGGCGGAGAAGGATGCGGACGGCAAGCTCGCACTCTTTGCCCAGCTCGCACCGAACGACAAGTTTTTTGAGACGAACAAGCGCGACCAGAAAGTCTTCACGTCGATCGAGATTGATCCGAATTTCGCGGGCAGCGGTGAGGCCTACATGGTCGGCCTTGCGGTGACCGACACACCCGCCAGCATCGGCACCGAACGCCTGATGTTCCGACAAGAGGACAAGACCAACAGAGGCATGAACACGCTGCTCATGCCTGCGGTCGAAGGTGACGTGCTGGAACTCACCAAGGAGGAAGACAAGCCGGTCATTGATAACGGCCCTTCCCTGGCGGATCGCGTAAGCGATCTGTTCACCAGCAACAGTGGCAAGACCAACCAGCGGCTTGACGGCATTGAAGCCGGAGTGATGGCGCTGGCGAAAGGCATCGACGACAAGTTTGCCGCCCTGGCGAACAGCCTGACCAAGCTCAATGCGACGTCGCCCAAGCATGACGAAACCGCCTCGACGCCGGCGGACGATGTGGCTGCGCTGAAGAAGCAGGTCGAAGACATGGCGGCGCAACTCGCCTCCGAACCCGACCCGGCCAAGTCACAGCGTCCGGCATCAACCGGCGCGGACACGTTCACCAAAACCGACTGCTAAGGCGGCGTTCGCCTCGCTCCCCCTCACCTGCCCACGGACACGACCCGAGAACGGACCAGACCCATGAGAAACGAAACCCGCCTAGCCTTCAACGCGTATCTCCGTCAGATCGCCGAGTTGAACAGTGTGGACGACGCCACCCTGAAATTTGCCGTGGACCCGAGCGTTACGCAGACATTGCAGGAGCGGATGCGCGAGAGCACGGCGTTTCTGCAACTCATCAATCTGATCACCGTTGATGAAATGAAGGGTGAAGTCCTTGGTCTCGATGTGGCGCACCCCATCGCCAGCCGCACAGACACGAGTGGTGCGGGCCGGCGCGTTCCGACTGATCCCACAAGCATGGACAAACGTGGGTACGAGTGCATGCAGACCAACTTCGACACTGCCATCAAGTATTCGAAGCTGGACCAGTGGGCGAAGTTCCCGGACTTCCAGTCCCGCATGCGCAACGTGGTCGTGTCGCAGCAGGCGCGCGACATGATCATGATGGGCTGGCACGGCACCAGCCGCGCGGCCAACACCGACCGCGTGACAAACCCGCTGCTTCAGGATGTGGCTATCGGTTGGCTCCAATACATGCGGGACCAGAACGCCGAACGCACGATATCCGGGGTGAAAATCGGTGACCAGACTGGCGCAGACTACAAGAACATTGACCAGGCGGTCATGGCATCCACTCAGGGCATGCTTGCCGATTGGTGGCGCAACGATCCAAATCTGGTTGCGATCTGCGGAGATAACCTTGTCGCCGACAAGTACATCTCACTCGCCGGTGATCACGACGCGCCGACCGAACGCGAAGCGCTTGAGAGCCTCATGATCAACAAGAAGATCGGCGGCAAGACCTCCATCACCGCGCCGTTCTTCCCGGACAATTCGTTCATGGTGACGCGCCTGGACAACCTCTCCGTCTACGAACAGGACGGAACCCGGCGGCGGCACGTCAGGGACGAGCCGGATGCGGACCAGATCGCAGACAATCAGTCTACGAACCTTGACTACGTGGTTGAGGACTACACCTGCGCCCTTCTGGTTGAAGGGATCCAGACGCCGGATGGCTCTGGCGGCTGGCAGTAGGCGACACGCATAAACCGCGAGAGAAGGGGGCGGAGCACGACGACCGGCATGGCCGGCATGGCCGCCCCCACCACTCGCAAGACAGGCGACCCAGAGAGAACCAGAGGTAACCATGAGCAACCTTTTCCGCAACCACTTCGAACGTGTGCAGGCCGCTAAGGCCGCCGCAAAAACCGCCGCAGATCCCGCTGCCGAAACCATGGATGGCACAACGCCCCATGATCACCTCATGGCGCAGCTCACCACGCACATAAGCCAGCTCAAAGGCGTTCAGAGCACGGAGCGCAAGGTGGAGTTGAAGGCCGAATTCGTGGGCACCTACCTGCCTTACATTGAAGGCGTGCTGCACGAAGAACCTGGCATGAATGACCCGATCATGACGCAAGTGATGGTCTGGCTTCTTGATACCGGAGAATTCGCCAAGGCTGCGGAGATCGCGTTCTATGCCCTGGAGCATGACCTTGACATGCCCAGTCGTTTCACACGCGGCCTGGCAGTCTGGATGGCCGAAGAGTTTGGCGAGGCCGGCATTCGCTCCGAGGCGGATGGCACGGAAGGTCCTGGCCTTTTTGTTCTCAGGGACATTGCGGAGATGACCGACGGCAAAGACATGCCGGACCAGGTGTCCGCCAAGCTACACAAGGCCCTGGGCTTTGCCTTCGAGCGCGACGGCGAGACACAGGATCGCCGCGCCGCGCTCGTTCACTACAACCGCGCAATCGAGCTGCACGACAAGTGCGGTCTGAAGAAGCGCCGCGATGACCTTGAGAAGAAGGTAAATGCTGCCGACCAGGACCCGGACGGCGGCAATCCCGCAAACAGGACACAGACACAGCAGCCGTCTCCATAGCGGCTGAAAGTCCTCTCTGGCCACGCGCCAGACGGTCTGCCTGGGGAGCAGGGATTACGCATCCATTGGATGCTTCCCAGGCAGGCCGATCCCATCCGCAGGCGGATCATAGGTAGCACACAGGACCGGCATGAACACGATCGTGATACCAGCAGGCGGACCCGCCGCCGGACCCGGCGCGGTTACCAACCTGCCCTTCTTTCCGCCCTTGTCTGTTGAAGACATGGGGAAAGTCGTGCGCGTGCCGCCCTACCTCTCTCCGGACGTGGTGCAGTCCGACTTGCACCTGGCCATGATTCGCGTCAATCGCGAGCTGGCAACCTACGTCGCCACACAGAAAGACGCCGGCCATGCCGAACTGGCAGACGTGGACCAGGAGACATATGGCGATACCGGCGAGCTGGTAACGCTCTACGAAAGTGCCGTCTATCACACGGCGAAAGCCTACCTGTTGGAAAAGACTGTTGACACGGATCTGACCAATGACGGTGCGGACAATGCCGACACCGCAGAAGACGCCGCCCAGGACAGCTACCGCATTGCGCGCCAGGCCATCGCCGCCATTTCCGACCGCGATAGTGGCAACGTGGAGCTGATCTGATGGGCATTGCGCGCGAACCCTACCCGGACAACGGCATTGCCCACGCACGGCAGGGGGACACGGCAGACATGATCTGCGCCCGCTACCTGGGCGAATGGTCCGGTGCCACCGAAACACTGATCGACATGAATCATGGGCTCGCGGATCTAGGACCCATCCTGCCGGAAGGCACGCTGGTCCGCCTGCCCAGCCCGGCGAACACCACTCTCACCCCCGCCACCACCGTGAAGCTTTGGGACTGACAATGCACGACACCCCATCAACCTTGAGTTATGCCGGGAGCGGCGCTGCGACAACTGTCGGTGTACTGACATTCAACGAGTGGGTGGCCCTCGCCGGGCTCGCGCTGGGTGTTGCGACTTTCCTTTTGAACTTCTGGTACAAGCGCCAGCACCTGAAGCTGGCCAAGCATGACTATGAGCAGCGGAGGGAGAGCGACAATGCTGGGTGACATCATCGGCAGTTCGGTTGGCGAAGTCATAAAGGGAGTTGGCAGCCTCTTTACGACTGATAAGGACCGCCTTGCGGCAGAGAATATGCTCCGCAGCCACGAGGCGACCCTCATGCGATCTGCTCTTGAGTATGAGAGCAAACTTGCTGCTTCACAGGCCGCAATCATACAGGCCGAAGCCACCGGCAAGAGTTGGCTTCAGCGCAATTGGCGCCCCCTCACCATGATTACCTTCCTCGTGCTCATCGTCGCCCGCTGGATGGGGTGGACCGCACCTGGGATGAGCGAGAACGAACTTCTCTCCGTATACGAATTAATGAAGATCGGCCTCGGTGGATATGTTGTCGGGCGCAGCGCGGAAAAGGTCGTTCCGTCTGTCATGCGCGCCTGGGCGGAGAACCGGCAGCGGGCAGGCACACAATGAAGCGCCTGGCCGAACTTCGCGAGCACCTGCTGGCCGCCCCGCTGGGCTTGAAGGCGGACACGCTCGTAACCTTCGTAAACTTGGGCAACGTGCACCGGCATGTGGACGGCGAAAGCCGCAGCCTGCGCTTCACCTACCCGGCCAATGTGATTGCGGAGCAGTTCAGCGGCAACCCGGTGACTGTCGCCTTGTTCCTGTGGGACTGGCTGGAAGAGTTTCAGCCCGGCCTTGCCCCGGATGCCGTCACCTTTGAGGCGGACATTCTCAACACAGACGCGGCGGACATCGCCTTTAGCGTGCGCATGTCTGAAACCTGGGCGGTTGAGACCGTGGACGGTGAACACCGCCTGACCCTTCAGCCGGAACCGCGCTTAGACACCGATAGCCTGACCGGCTTCAGCGAGGGCACCTGAACATGGAACCCGCCCGCGCCTCAGGCCTCGACGATTTGCAGGATTGGGTTGATGGCGTCATCGCCAGCCTGGACCCGGCGGCGCGTGCAAAGCTCTTTGCGTCGATGGGCCGGTTGCTACGCCGCGTCAACGCGAAGCGCATCACGCAACAGAAGGACCCGGACGGACGCCGGTGGGCACCTCGCAGGCCACGGCGCGACCAGGTGCGCCGCAGGCGCAAGATGTTGCTGGGCCTGCGCAAGGCACGGCACATGAAAATCCAGGCGTCCGCAGATGGTGTTGCAGTCGGCTTTGAGGGCCGCACAGCGCACATCGCCCGCATCCACCACCTTGGTCTTCGCG
>JANQMQ010000205.1 GCA_028279995.1 Candidatus Phaeomarinibacter sp.
GAGCTGCTCGCGTTCAAGCAGCGCCGGGTCCGGTGTGCCGATGGGAGCGACCAGTGCTTTGACGGCCTGGGTGGCGGCGTCGAGATAGGTCGCGGCGGCGTCGGCTGCGAGGCGGGCGTTCTGGCTGATTGAGGGGGAAGGCATGTGCTGTTCGGCGAGGCTCATGGAATGGGTCCGGCGGTCCGTGAATTGCGATGTGGCGCCACCCTATAGGCAGGCTTGCAGCGATGCGAGTGGCGATGGGCTGCTGATCAATTTGTGACGGCATTGATGATGGACCAGCCTCAGCGTCTCGGTAAGGGCCGGGGCGCGACGAAAACAAGGTTAATGCACGTCATCTATTGGCCGCATTTCGACGTAGTCTGTGCACTGCAACATGGCTGCGCTTTCGGGGTATCTTGAGTTGGAAAGCGCAGAAATGTGGGGATTTTGTAGTGTGTACCTCTTCTGCAGATACCGTGAGCAACTCTTAACAGCCGTTAAGGCAGGTTAATTTGTTCAGCTTTGGTTCATGGCCGCCCTCTCAGGGTGCGGCACATGTTCCGGTATGTGAGTTGGTTGGGCGCGGGCGCGAAGCCTGCCGCCTTCATGAACAAGACGGCGAAGGGGCCGACGATATGACCGCAGGACTGAGCAGGGGCGCTTTTGACCCCACAACACTGGCACCGCGCGAGGGCAGCACCTCGGCGCGCAATTGCGGGCGTAATGGTGATGCGCTCTCCAAGCTGCATCTCGTGTCCCGGTTGTCTGAGCTGGACCAGGATCTGTCGCAGCGTTTCATCAATGACAGTTCACGGGTGGAAGCCCTGAAGCCGCAGATTGAAAGCGCGGCGCGGCGGTTGTCGCAGCCGCCTTTTGCAGGGGCCGATGACTACTCGGAGGACAAAGCGTCCGGCTTCTTCGGGCGCAAGGCAAAACCCGTTCTCGACAATGAGGGTGAAGGCGTGGAGGTTACGTCCGGCCTTGTCCCACAGGCCGTCCGTACACGCATTGATCACTATCTTCAGGCAAGTGCGCAGAATGCGCGGCAGGCGCCGCTGCATGTGATGGCTATTCTGACGGGACTTCTGGTCTTCGCAGGAGCGCTGTTCGTCGACTACACGATCGTGTCCGAATTCTGGACCCGCGCGCTGGCCAACGAGTTTCTGGAACTGCCGGGCACACTGTCGGACTCGGTTGCGTTCAAGTCCCTGCAGGTGCTGTTCGCGGCCATTGCGGCGCATCTTGTGTATGCGTCGCTTGGCCCCGTGGGACAGAAGACCTTCACGCGGATTGTGTTTGTGTTTGCGGTCCTGATGCTCGCCGGACTTGGGTTCCTGCTGGCGACCATGTCTCTTCCGGCTAGCACCGCGGATGCGTTTGGCGGCACGACATCGCTGGATGACGCGCTGGCCGGCCTTGGCCTTGGCACCCAGGAAGCCGTGAACAATGCCACTGCTGCGCCGAGCCTTGTGGATGAGGCGACGTCACGGGACGTGCATTCCATCACCTGGCTTGCGTCGCTTGGCGTCATCTTTCTGGTGGTCACGGGCGTGGCTGCCATCGCGCTGCACGGCGCGGTTGACGCCTTCAAGCATCTGGTGGCGGTGGGCGAGTACCGCTCGCGGGCAGCGGAAGCTGCGGCTCTTGATCAGCGTGAACACGAATATGTGCAGCTGAACCGTGAGATCCAGCAGCTCGAGCAGCCGCAGGCCCGCCGCTCGATCCTGTGGGCCGGTCTCATGCGCGAAGTGCAGGCGCATCTCGACGGCATGGACGAAGCCCGCGCCGGGCTCGGCAAGCGCAACGCCGCCCAACCCTCGCGCGGCGGCTTCTTCGCCCGGGGCAACGGCATGCAGCCTGTCGCGGACACAACCGAGAGCCCGGACGATCTGCGGGCGCGGCTGGAGCGCAATGCGCAGAGCATGTCGGTTGAGGCCTATGAAGAAATCTTTGACACTTGGTGGTCGAGCCGCAGCCAGTCTGCCCTTGCGCGTGACACGCAGTTTGACGGCCCGGCGATCACCGGCGGCAATGCCTATGCCGCGTTGCCGACGACAGCCACCTGAGGTGCGTCGGCGATAGCTGGCTTAATTTTCTGGATTCACCCTTTTCGGGAGCGATGCATCATGCGCCGCAGCCTTTCCATACTCTCTGCCCTTGTTCTGGGTATCGCCGCATCAAGCACGGCATTGCTGGCCGCGTCGCCAGTGGCGGATGATCCGGCAACGGACAAGCAAGCTGCGCCAGTGCTGGTGATCGGGCTTGATCTATCCAAGTCGAACCCGATGGTCACCAATGATGATTACGCCCGCCGGGTCGCGGACCGGGTGGCGCCAATGGTGGAAGGCCTGCCGCTGCGGGCGCGGGTGATGGTGCGCAGCTTCGGCTCGTACGACGCGACGTCCAACACGCTGCGGATCGACCAGGTGCTGTCCGCGCGTTCCAAGCCTGAAGATTTTGCGCGCGGTCTCAGGACGCTGATCACCGGCGTGCCGAAGCTGGTGCGTGATGGCAAGCTGGTGGCGCAGAACAAGACCAACATCCTGCCGTTCCTGCAGACCATGTCGCAGGTGGTGGACTGCGAGGCGGGGCCCGTGACCTATGTGCTGCTCACCGACGGTGTGGAAGACAGTGAGTATGCGCGGCTCAAAAATGCGCGCGCGACACTGCCGGCGCCGGAGCATGAGCGCTTTCAGGGATGTGCCGACCTGCAGATCCTCGGCCTTGGCCAGGGGCTCAACAGCCCGAAGACCACAGAGCGCCTGCGCACCACCTGGACCGGGTGGGCTGAAACCGCCGGCTTTGCCAATTTTGACGGGCTTTATGACTGGTAGCAGGCCGGCCTGAAGAGCTCTCCTGGAAGCATGCGGGCAGGTGATATGCAAATTTGTGCATTGGCCGGCCTCTGACCTGCGGATACCGTCCGCAGCGTTATGACCAAAACCCAGACCAGAAGCGCTGGATGCACCGATACCCCGACCGGGGTCATGTGCGTCGGCGTACGGCTTACCGGCCCGGCTGTGATTATCAGCCGGGACGTATCTGTCGTGCACGCTTCTTCTTCTGTTTTTGAATCTCTGTCTTCCGGGTCTGGTCATGTCTCCCTTCTTAAACTTCGCGGCTCCTTCCTCTAAAGACGCTGAACCGTCTTCAGGTCCATCCGAGCCCTCGCAACCAGCGCAATCACCGGCGCAGCAAGCCGCACGTCCGAATGCGCCGCGCGTCTTTGCGTTCACCATCCGCGCAGCGGCGGAGCCTGAAACCGTGCCGCGGCTGATCTCTCCCTTCGCCAAGCGTGGCCTTGTGCCCAAGCGGTTTTCGGCGCGGGCGGGCAGTGCCAGTGACAGCTTCGCGGATCGAGGCTGGCTGACGGTGTGGGTTGAAACCGAACTGCCGGACGCGAAGGCGGCAGACAGCATTGCCAACAATCTGCGTGGCATTCTTTGCGTGGATGCGGTTCTGCTTGAGGAAACCCAGCGATTGCCGCGCAAGCGAGAGCGTGCCTTCGGGGCTTTTGCTGCCGGGTAACTTGACGCCGGCAGGTGCGGTGGCGCATGTGCTGCCCACCTGCCGACGCCTTTGCCAAGGACCCAAGCCCCATGTTCGATGTTGCCTACACGCTCGTCCTGCCGGTCTTCGGTGTCGTGATCGTCGGCTATATCGCTGCACGGTTTGGCTGGTTCTCTGACAGCGCGACCGACGGGCTGGACACGTTCGTGTTCAACTTCGCCATTCCGGCGCTGCTTTTCCGCGCGCTGGCGAATACGGACATTCCTGATGTGCTGCCCTGGGGGCTTTGGGGTTCCTACTATGGCGGCATCCTGATTGTCTGGGCGATCGGCATTGGTGTCGCCATGAGCCTGCTGCGGCGGCCGCTGAAGGACGCGATTGTCATCGGCTTCGGCGGTGGCTTTTCCAACACGGTGATGCTCGGCATCCCGATCATTCTGGTGGCCTTCGGCGAAGAGGCCTCTGTGCCGCTGTTTCTCATCCTGGCGTTTCACGGCCTCACGGTTTTTACCATCTGTACCTTTCTGCTGGAGATGGCGCAGGCGGCGGAGCGCCATGACGGCTCTGCGAAGCCCGACCCCAAGCGCATTCTGCTCGACAGTCTCAAGGGCATGGCTCGCAACCCGCTCCTGTGGGCGCTTGGGTCCGGGGTCATCTTCGGGCAGACCGGGCTGAC
>JANQMQ010000738.1 GCA_028279995.1 Candidatus Phaeomarinibacter sp.
CAGCACAGGCTGGAAGCGGCAGGCCTTTCGCTCCTCATGGGGGCATTCAGGGCGCTCGGCCGGGAACGCGCCTCAGCCCTTGGCGGCTGGCTGTTCCGCACCGTCGGCCCGAAGATTTCCCGCCACAGGAAGGCAGACGCCAGCATGGCGCGCGTGCTGCCCGACCTGACGGCGGAGCAACGCCGTACCTATCTCCTGGAGATGTGGGACAATCTGGGCCGGGTTGCTGGCGAGTATCCGCATCTGGGCAGCTTCACCACCGGCGGGCCAGACGCTGACATCGAGATACTCGGTGCCGACATCCTCAACAGCTTTGCCGAGGACGGCAGGTCCGCCATCTTTGTCTCCGGGCATTTCGCCAACTGGGAGCTGATGCCGCTGACCGTGGCGCGGGCCGGGGTGGAAGGCGCGGAAATCTATCGTGCGCCGAACAATCCCGCCGTGGATGCGTGGATCACCAATGCCCGCCAGCAACACATCATGGCGCATCAGGTGCCCAAGGGTCCGTCGGGCGCGCGTGAACTTGTGAAGTGCCTCAAATCGGGCGTCAGCCTGTGCATGCTGTCAGACCAGAAAATGAATGACGGTATCGAGAGCGTCTTCTTCGGGCGGCCTGCCATGTCGCCCGCCGCACCGGCCACCATGTCGCTACGTTACGGTGTGCCGATCGTGCCCGTGACATTCGAGCGGGTATACGGAACAAAATTCCGCATCCGCTTCTGGCCACCGCTTGAGCATGACAAGACCGGCGACATGCAGGCGGACATCGCGGCCATCACGCTCAAGGTGAACGGGTTTCTGGAAGACTGGATCAGGCAGCGGCCGGGCATGTGGCTATGGCTGCACAACAGGTGGCCGAAAGATTAGCCACTCAGTCCGTCGGTCTATTGAGGCATCGGTCCTGCGACCAGTTGCGGGTCGAGCCGCTCACCACCCCAGTTCATGCGCCAGTCCAGATGCGGCCCGGTGGCCCGTCCGGTGGCGCCCACAGTGCCGATCTGCTCACCCTGCGCGACCACCTGCCCGACTTCAACATCCACGGAGTGCAGGTGAAACAGGGTCGAGTTCACGGAGTGGCCGTGGTCGATGATGACGATGCCGCCGGTGAAGAAGTGATCACTCTCCGCCAGGCGCACGGTGCCGGTGGCAGGCGACAGGACCGGCGTGCCGGTGGGTGCGGCGATATCAATGCCGAAATGCGGGCGGCGGGGTTCGCCGTTCAGCACTCGCTGCGACCCATAGACGCCCGAGATGCGCCCCTTGGTGGGCCAGATAAATCCGTTGAGAAAGTTCTCGTCGCGGCTGGTATTGCGGCGGGCAGCAGCGACCTGTGCATTATCAGCGCGGATACGCTTGAGCGTTGCTTCGGAAAAGCCACCCACCTTGCCCGGCGGCAGTCCGTCGATGCGCTGAATGTCATAGTCGCGCTTGGCGATCTCCAGCGGCCAGACGTCCTGTTCATCGCTGCCGGTCTTCATCACCGCCAGCAGAGCCGACGGCCCGTGGTCCCGGCCAAAGCCGATGACGAATTTTCCCGTATCGGTTACTGCCAGCGCCTCGCCATCCAGCGTGACTTCGCTGCCGGGCTCGACCGTTCCAATGACCATGCCGCCTTGACGTAATTCGCCGTCCAGTTCAAGGGCCATCGCCGGGCCCATGGCCACAATCAGCGCGGCGGCAAGCGCAACCAGACTCCGCGAGCTAGACTTAGGCAACGCCGAGATCCCTCTTCACCATGGCTTCCGGGCCCGCATAGGGCTCCTGCCGGTCGACGCTCCAGTAGCGCAGTTCGTCGAGCGCAATGCGCTGACCGGTCACGGCGCAGGTCACATAGGAGCCCGGCGCCAGAACATCATAGTCCGCATCGAGATAGCGAAGGCGGGCCTCGCCGCCCATCTGGCTGTCAAAACGGTTCAAGGGTCAGTCCTCATTCAACATGTCAGTCGGTCCTTTCCTTATCACGGGCGATATGGGCAGGAACAGGGCAGCCTAGAAGAGTTCACCCTGGCCTTTCTTGCCCGCCGGGGCGGCTTTCTTCGCGGCAGAGCGCTTCACGGGTGGTCCGTCCATTGTCTGGACGGCGACGCGATCCGCATCAGCAAATTCAAGATCAAACCGTCCGGCGGCGCGGGCGGCGTCGCCAGAGCGGATGGGCTTGCCGTCGCCGTCCAGCGCCAAGGCAAAGCCGCGCTCCAGCACACTCTTGTGGGACAGTGTGTCGAGCAGCCGCCCGGCCTGATCCAGCCGCTTGCGGCTCTTCTCCACCTGCGCTGTGAAGACACGGGGCAGACGGGCCGCTACAGGTTCAAGGGTCCGCCGGGCGGTCTGCGTTGCCACGTCGCGGCGGCGCAACAGCCGTTGGCCCAAGGCATCAAGGTCCTTACGGGACTGGGCCAGCTGCGCCTGCGGGCGGCGGGCTTCCAGACGTCCGGCCCAGGTGGCGAGCGTTGACCGCCGGGTTTCAAAGATGCGGCCGCGATGGCTGACGAGCCGCTCGCCCGCTACATCCAGCCGCTGGCGCTGGATTTCCACC
>JANQMQ010000740.1 GCA_028279995.1 Candidatus Phaeomarinibacter sp.
TTTCGGCAGGACCACTTCCGAGTACGCAAACCTTTGAACCATACTGGCGCAGCCTCCTGCCGGCAGGTGTCTCAGGCGTCAGCGGTACATTTGACCGCGGCGATGCCGTGATCGTGCAAACCAAGGCCGGCGTGGAGTTGGGCCGCGGGCTCGTCGCCTATGCATCGGCGGACGCATCCCGGATCGCCGGGCACAAAAGCGGTGAAATCGAGGACCTGCTTGGCTATCGTGGCCGGGACGAGATGATCCACCGGGATCATCTGGCGTTGAACCGGGCCGCAAAAGACACAGATATCAGCAATACAAAAAGCGAGCTGGCAAAATGAGCGTTGTTGAAACACTCCATACGGCAGACCCTGACGTGGTCGCCACCATGCGCGAGATCGGCGTCAACGCCCGTGACGCAGCAAAAGTCCTGCGCTCTGCCCCGCGCAAGCAGAAGGACGCCGCCCTGCTCGCCGCCGCCATGACCATTCGTGCCGACGTCGACCTCATCCTGGCCGCCAACGAGAAAGACATGGAGGCCGCCAAGGCGCGCGGCCTTACCGGCGCGATGCTTGACCGTCTGAAGCTTGACGATGACCGCATCGAAGCCATCGCCAAGGGCCTGGAAGCCATCGTTGAACTGGAGGACCCCGTGGGTACGACCATCACCGAATGGGACATGCCCTCCGGCCTTCACATTGAGCGCCGCCGTGTGCCCCTCGGCGTCATCGGCATCATCTATGAAAGCCGCCCCAATGTGACGGCTGATGCGGGTGCACTGTGCCTCAAATCCGGCAACGCCGTCATCCTGCGCGGCGGCTCTGAGAGCTTTCATTCCTCCCGCGCCATCCACACCATTCTGGAGCACGGCCTTGATGCGGCGCAGCTGCCCTCCAAGGCAATTCAACTCGTGCCCACAACGGACCGCGCAGCTGTTGGCGAAATGCTCAAGGGTCTTGATGGGTCACTGGACCTGCTGGTGCCCCGGGGCGGCCGTAGCCTTACCGAACGCGTGACCAACGACGCGCGCGTGCCCGTTCTCGGCCACCTGGATGGTCTGTGCCATGTCTATGTGGACAAGGACGCAGACGTAGAAATGGCCAAGAAGATTGCTGTCAACGCCAAGCTCCGGCGTACAGGTATTTGCGGTGCCGCTGAAACACTTCTCGTCGACGAGGCGGCCGCGGAGACACTGTTGCCTGCCGTCGCAAAAGCGCTGCAGGACGCAGGCTGCGAGATTCGCGGCGATGAAAAATCCCAGATCCTCGTTCCCGGAATCGCGGCTGCAACCGAAGCTGATTGGAGCACCGAATATCTCGACACAATCATCGCAGCAGCCGTGGTGCCCGGCGTAGAGGGCGCGCTCGAGCACATCGCGAAGTACGGGTCGCAGCACACGGAATGCATCGTCACGGAAAATCAGGAAGCAGCAGACAAATTTCTGACTGACTGCGACAGCGCCATTCTGCTGCACAACGCGTCCACGCAATATGCAGACGGCGGCGAATTCGGCATGGGCGCGGAAATCGGCATCGCCACGGGCAAGCTTCACGCCCGCGGGCCGGTCGGCCTTGAGCAGCTGACAACATTCAAATATGTCGTGCGCGGCAGCGGCCAGACGCGGCCCTGAATGTCATCCACCACGAGCAGCGGTCTACTCGGGAGCGGCCTTTTGGGCGGCTTGCGTATTGGCCTGCTCGGCGGTTCATTCAACCCGGCCCATGAGGGCCACCGCCATATTAGTCTCGTCGCCCAGCGCCGCCTCGGGCTGCATCAGGTGTGGTGGCTTGTCTCGCCGCAAAACCCGCTGAAGCCGGAACAGGGCATGGCGCCCTTTGCCAAACGCATGGAAAGTGCGCAGGCCATGGCCGGGCATCCCGCCATTGTCGTCTCGGACATAGAGACGCAGTTGGGCACCCGGTACACTGCTGACACCATACGTCAGTTGATCACCCGCGCACCGGCGACACGTTTTGTCTGGCTCATGGGCGCGGACAATCTTGTCAGCTTTCCCAAATGGCACCGCTGGACCACCATCATGGAGACTGTGCCTGTTGCGGTGATTGCACGGCCCGGTTACAGCCTCAAAGCACGTCTGTCGCCTGCCGCAAACCGTTATGCCGACAGACAAATTCCGATCGAGCAAGCTGCGCAACTGGCGGATGCAAAAGCACCGGCATGGGT
>JANQMQ010000022.1 GCA_028279995.1 Candidatus Phaeomarinibacter sp.
AGACGCTCAACTGCAGCGCACCGGACACCGGCAACATGGAAGTGCTCGCGCGCGTCGGGACCCAGGCCCAGAAAGAACAATGGCTGAAGCCGCTGCTGAACGGCGAAATCCGCTCTGCCTACGCCATGACGGAACCCGGCCTGCCCTCATCTGATGCAAAGAACATTTCCACTAGCGCCGTTCTCGAGAATGGCGAATGGGTGATCAACGGCGAAAAGTTCTACATCTCCGGCGCAGGCGACCCGCGCTGCAAGATCATGATCGTCATGGTGAAGACGAGCCCGGATGCCGCCCCGCACAAACAGCAGTCGCAGATCCTCGTCCCCAAGGACACGCCGGGCGTTGAGATTCTCGAAGGCATGGAAGTCTTCGGAGAGGACCATGCACCGCGCGGCCACATGCACATCAAGTTCAACAATGTGCGCGTGCCCGAAGAAAACATGCTGCTGGGCGAAGGCCGCGGCTTTGAAATCTCCCAGCTTCGCCTCGGCCCCGGCCGCATCCATCACTGCATGCGCACCATCGGCAAGGCCGAGAAGGCGCTGGAACTGATGGTCAAGCGTGGCGCAACACGCGATGCCTTCGGCAAGCCGCTCATCAAACTGGGCGGCAATCTGGAAAAGGTGTCGCGCGCGCGCATTGAGATCAACGCCATGCGCCTGTCGGTCCTCCAGGCAGCCAAGGCCATGGATGTGCTCGGCAACAAGGAAGCGCGCGTCTACATCAGCGCAGTGAAGGCCATGGTGCCTGAGAAGGCATGTCAGATCATCGACGACGCCATCCAGATCCACGGTGCCACCGGCGTCTCCCAGTGGACACCGCTCGCATCGCTTTACGCCGACATCCGCCACCTGCGTTTTGCTGATGGTCCGGACGAAGTGCACCACATGGTAGTGGGCCGTGCAGAAGTGCAGGCCTACGACCTCTGGTAGACAGAAACTGGTGCGCGTGTGGGGTCAAGACGCCCAGCACGCGCACCGGCCACCACTCCGACAAGTCGGATTGGTCCGGGGTTAGAATAAATTGACATGCCCCATGCCATTTTCTAACGTTGGAGGCATCCGGATGTCAGACGGTGCATGCCGGAGGCGGTCCCAGGGCCGGCTGCAACGGACAGGTCTATCTGTCAGTATCACCGGTCGCGGTGGCTGAAGGAAATAGGCTCAGTCACCTTAGGGAGGCATGCGATGAAAATCTCCATACCCTGGTGGCTCACCCTCATCATCATTCTGGAAACCCTGCCGATGTTCATCGGCCCAGTCGTGGCATTCGCTCTACCTGGTTTTCTGGGTGGGCCCGGAGCCGAGGAAGTCAACCAGGCGGCATACATCTACGCCGCGCGCAATCTTGCCGTAGGCTTTGCTTTCATCATCGCATTCGCCCTCAAGAGCGCGCCAATGATCTTTATACTGATCTTTATTCGGCTGTTTACCGACCTGATCGACCTGCCGACACTTATTCTTTTCGACCTGTCGACCAGTACTGCCCGCGTCGTCTCGATCTTCGTTTTTCTCTACTACATTCCGGCCCTCATCGCGCTTCGATATCTCTGGAAGCAGATGAGACGGGGTGACATGGAGCCAAACGCCGCGTCTGCGTAGGCACCGGGAACCGGTTTGCCAGAAGTGATCTGGAGGAAGCGTTGATGGAATTCATACTTGAGTTCTTCAGGGAGTTCAGAGAACAGGCCCAGGACCTGCCGGCGTGGGTCAATATATGGATGCAGTTCATGGGTCTCGTCTATGCAACCGGCCTGCTGTTTATCTTCCACAGATGGGGTGCCCGGTTTGCCGTGGGGATGATGCTGTTTCTCAATGTGCCGGCGTCCGCGTTTGTCACAGACCTTACTGGGAATATTGACTGGATCGCGGCCGTGCACCTCGTTCTGTGGCCACCGGTCCTCTACTATCTGCTAACCCGTGATGTTTTCGGTCCCAATGCAGAGCCGCGCAGCTTCTATGGGGTCTGGGCTATCGTGATGTCAGCTACGATCGCGATTTCACTTGCCTTCGATAGCTGGGACACGGTCCGGCTTGTCCTTGGCACGAAGTAGCGCCACCGGACAGATCGGCGGGGAAATGTGAGTAAGGCAACAGGTTCCAGCAACCAACGGCTTCAACGCGCCAGGGATTTTACCGGAGACAGGCTCACGACGTTCCGCGAGGTGTTCCTGCGGCACGGTCTTCCGGGCTTCGTCCTCGCATTGATATGCTTGGGCATTCCCGGCTTGCCGATCGTATTTGCCGAAGGTTTCGAGAAAGGTTTGGCCAGTCCGCAGCTTTACCTGATCTCTCTTGCGCTACTGTTTCTTGCCCTGAATGGGCACGCTTGGTTGATTGACCGGCGCTGGGACGTGTCAAGGCTGGGATGGATTGCCTATCTCGGCGCTCTGTCGTTCTGGGAAGAGTGGTTATTCCGTCTGGCAATTCCGCACATCGTAGAAGGCTTTGGCGCCTCGTTCTGGGTGGCAGCCACACTAAGCGCCCTGGCATTTGCGGCGGCGCATTACTTCACCCTGCGTTGGAAGTGGCAGTGGTGCGTTGGCGCATTTGTGGGCAGCCTCGCGCTAAGCCGGCAAATGGAACTACACGACGACCTGTTGCTCATCGCCGCAATGCATTGGATCGCCACCTATCTCAATACGCCGCGCGCGCCGGGGCAGTCTGCAAAGGGAGCCACGCAGCCATGAAAATAGTTCACCAAGACCGGTGCGACTAAAGAGAGCTGGATGCATCCTCCACAACGCGCCGACAACACCAGTGCTCTAGTCGTTTCCGTACTCGGCCGCCAGAAGTCGCTCACGGGCATCCTCGCTTGACCCCGGACCCGGCTTCGCCAGCACCTCGCCCCACCCAAGCGACTTACCGTCCGAGGACCTGGGCCTCATTGGCTTGAGGCGGTGCCCCCTCTTCCGATCAACAAGATGTACGGGCTCATTGCCGGGTCCCCATAGGTGCTTGTTGCTCCATTGAACAATC
>JANQMQ010000029.1 GCA_028279995.1 Candidatus Phaeomarinibacter sp.
GGCGGCTTTAATGCCACTGCTCGCGACTACGCCAAACTCGGAGAGCTATTCCGCAATGGCGGCAACTGGAACGGCGAGCAGATTGTCCCGGCTGACTGGGCCAAGGCTTCGGTCACACCGGATGCCCCTCACCTTCTGCCAGAGGCAAGCTCCGATACATATCTACCTGTTGGCTATGGCTACCAGTGGTGGGTGCTAGACGGCGACGAGGGAGAATTCTCAGGCATCGGTGTCTACAACCAGTTTGTCTATGTGAACCCGACGCGCAATGTGACCATCGTCAAGCTGTCCGCGTTCAGCGATTATGCCAAGGATCTTGAGCGGTCCTCCTACCGAGAGGAAGAGACGTTCGAGATGTTCAGGGCGGTGACAGCCGGGTTGTAGGCCGGCCCGGCACCCGCACTCTCAAGACTGAATGCTTGCCAGTATCGTATCGGCAACCGCGTGCGGCTGATCAACACTTGCCCAATGGCTGGCCCCGGACAGAACATGCTTTCTCATGGGGTGGTCTGCCAGCCAGGCAAGTGTCGTGTCCGGGCAGTTGTCCGGATTGTAGAGGTACGTCACATCGGCAGCGTCAACCAGCACATCTCCGGGCATGAAGTTTTCAGAAAAACGCCGGGCATCATTTCCCAGCTCCCACAAGGCCTCCGGGGAAGCCTGGCGCACCGCATCAAGATAGCGGCGAATGACCGGCTGTTTTTTTCCTAACGCCTCAAGTCGCGGCAGGAAAGCCGATCTGAATGCCTGAGCATCTGGATAATCGCCAGCCGTCCCCGAAAAATACGCATCCGCCGGTGTGATATTGCCTTCAAGAGACACGATCTCGGTCAAAGGACACGCGTTCATTCGAGCCGCGAGGGATGCAATTATTGATGCCACGGAATGGGCGATGATTACAGTTGCATTGAGAGATGCAGCCCGTTTGGCAACGCAAAGCGCCAAGGCATCAAGGCTCGTTTCACCGCTCAGTGGTGGTGCGCCAAAACCAGGGAGATCATAGGGTTCGAGGCGGAACTGGCGCGCAAGCTCCGTGTTCTCGAGCCGGTCAAACATGCTTGTGTTATCGCCGAATCCGGCAATCAGCATTATCGGAGCGATGTCATCGTCGGCACATGCTTGAGACATGGTCGTTTTGTCAGCCCACGTGAAAAAGCTGGTCCAATAAGTAGCGGCCATTCGCCGGCAGGTGCAAGCGCATTGACGCCGCCGCCCGCTTATGGATGATCCCCCGAAACAAAACACATGTGTATTCGAGGAAATTTCCATGCTTGAAGGCATCCGCGTTGTCGAACTGGCCACTTACATTGCAGCACCCGCTGCCGCAGGCATCATGGCCGACTGGGGCGCCGAGGTGATCAAGGTGGAGCCGCTGCAGGGCGACGCCATTCGCGGGATGCTCAAGAACGTTTCCGCCTCCAATGTCGAAGGCAACCCAATCTTCGACATGGACAATCGCGGCAAGCGCGGACTGGCGATTGACCTGCGCAACGAAAAGGGTGCTGAAGCACTGAAAAAGCTGGTGATGTCCGCTGACGTCTTCATCACGAATGTGCGTCCCGGCGGGTTGGCCCGCGCAGGCTTGGACTGGGAAACGCTGCACGCCGAAAAGCCAGACCTGATCTACGCAAGCGTGACCGGCTACGGCCTCCAGGGGGAAGATCAGGACCGCCCCGGTTTCGACATGGCCGCCTTCTGGGCGCGCGCCGGCGTTGCCAATCTGACAGCTCCAAAAGGAACAGACCCCTTCCCGCTTCGCGTTGGACAGGGCGACCACACGACAGGCCTTGCAACCCTGAACGGCATTCTTGGCGCTCTGTTCGAGCGCACCAAGACCGGCAAGGGCCGGTTGATGGAGGCGTCACTCCTGGGCACGGGCATGTACTCAATTGCTTGC
>JANQMQ010000060.1 GCA_028279995.1 Candidatus Phaeomarinibacter sp.
AGACGCGGGTCGCAATGGGTGTGATAGCGGTCAGAGAGGCTTTCTTCGGTCACCTCAATGGCAACCAGGCGCTGGAGCTGGCCTTCCTGATTGCGGAAGGCCTGAAGGCAGAACGTCAGCAGCGTGACCGCGTTGCCGTCGCTGGCTAGGCGCATAAAGTCGTAGTGACCTTGCCCCACACCCGCTACCATGGCGTGGTGTGGGGAGGGACGACGTGCCGACAATGACAATCCGCAAATCACTCCTGAGGAGTGCCGCAGTCTTAACTGCATTACTCCTGGGTGCAGGTATGATGCCTGCCTCACCGGTTGCTGCTCAGGACACCGACGCCGGACAAGGCCCGCTGGTGCAGGCGCCCTGCGAAGACGTGATCGGCTATGACCATCGTCGGGTGACCTGCGGGTTCCTGTCCGTCAAGGAGACGCCCCAGGGGCGCGATCTTGAGCTCGCTGTGGCGATCATTGCCGCGATTGATGGCTCTGAGGGCAAGGAGCCTGTGATCTTTGCCCATGGCGGGCCGGGCGGAGCGGTGGTTGGTGCGGCACATCAGTTCGCCAAACACCCGATGAACCGCACACGCGATGTCATCCTGTTTGACCAGCGCGGGTCAGGTGCATCCCGGCCGCTGGACTGTCCCGATGCGTCCCAAGCGTACCTCAGCATGCTGGCAGCGGATCTCGATGAACGCTCTGCGACGCGGTCGCAGGCCGGTATCGAAAGCACCTGCCGAGACGAGATGATCAATAACGGGGCCGACCTCGACGGCTACGGCACGCGCGAGACCGTGGGCGACATGGAAGTGCTGCGGGAGGCGCTCGGCATCGACACCTGGAATGTCATGGGTGTGTCCTATGGCACCACCGTGGGGCTGGACTATGTGCGCATGCATCCCGAGCGGACCCGTGCATTGGTGATGGACAGTGTCTATCCGCCATCGTTTGCGCCGGGGGGTGATGCCGCGACGCGTTCCTTTGCCCGGGCGCTGGAACAGCTCTATGCGGACTGCCGGGCCGATGATGCCTGCCGTCACGCTTTTCCCGGTCTCGAAACTTCCTTTCTCGCCACATTGATTTCCCTTGGCCGTGAGCCGCTGGCCATCCCGGTCACGGACCGCAGTCTGGTGCCTACCGGGGTCTTCTATCTGAACCCGCAGGACTTCACGTCGATCGTGCACCAGATGCTCTACGCAGGGGGCACGATCTCCCTTGTGCCCAAGGTGATCGACTTGGCGGCCCGCAGGCAGGGGGAAGCCCTTGCCGGTCTGGTGAACGTGCTTGGCCCACTGGCACAGCGTATCGATCTTGCAGCGCGCCTCTCGGTTGAGTGCCGCGAAAGATGGCTGGTGCCTGGCCGCGACCTGACGGATATGAACCGGCTGGAACGGTTTTTGCGCCGCAGCCTGACGATCTTCGATACGGAAGATTTGTTGTGCGAGGAGTGGGCGCCGCAGTTTTCCGATCAGGCCTTCAACACGCCTGTGTCGTCGCCGGTGCCGGCGATCTTCTACTCCGGCGCGAATGATCCGATCACACCGCCGGAGAACACGCTTTCCACGTTTCGCCGGTTTCCGGCAGGACAGTATGTGCATGCGCTCCATACCGGCCATGGCGTTGACCGGTCGCATTTGTGCGTTCGCGAGATCACGGCTGCCTTTCTGGACAATCCCCGGATGCTGGTGAAAGACGGATGCGTTGGAGATATTGCTCCCATCTCTTTTGTCTCGAAAGTTGCACTTTCCCGGGGGGTGCTGCCCTTCGCGGCAGGCGTGCTGCAGATGCAAAGTCCCTTTCTGCTCGTCAGTCTTGCCATGGGCGGGCTGCTGATTGTGACCGGGTTGATCTGGGTACTGACAGCCATCAGCCGTAGTTCTCTAGGCCGCAGACCCTCCGCCGCGGCACTTGCATCAGCTGGATTTTCCGGCATGTCGGGCATCACGGTACTGGTGTTTGCTGCGGTCCTGACGCTCGCCATCGCCGATACGGGGGCTGGATTGACGCCGGCCATGCTGGCGCTCGGCCTGCCGGAGGAGAGCAGGTGGCTCCTGTTCCTGCCTTTGGTGGCAGCAGGGACATTTGCTGCCGGGGGCGTGCTCCTTGCCCTGGCACTGGCGCGCGGGGGTGCCAATACAAAGGCCAACCGGCCATTGCTGGTGCTTTCCATCGGCTGCGCCCTGGCGCTGGCTGTTTTCTGGTGGCAGGGGTTCTTCGCGCCGGTGGGTTAGGCGCCTGTTTCCATGCTCCGGATCTATGCAATGAAAAAGGCCCTGCCGGGAAACCAGCAGGGCCTTTTCGCCGGACTGATGTCCGGTGGTTCTAGACTGCGCTGTCCGGACCAACCTTCACGAGCATCTTGCCCATGTTGCCGCCGGTGAACAGGTTGAGGAATGCCTGGGGCGCCCGTTCAATGCCGTCTTCAACGGTTTCTTCCCACTTGATCTTGCCTTCGCCGATCCACTTGGTCATGTCGCGGATGAAATCCGGCAGCAGGTCAAAGTGGTTCGAGACGATGAAGCCCTGCATCTTGAGGCTCTTGCCGACCATGTAGATGAGGTTGCTGGGGCCGGGTGTCGGCTCGGTGTCGTTGTACTGGGAAATCATGCCGCACATGGCCAGACGACCCATGGGGCGCATGTTTTCAAGCGCAGCGGTGAGGTGCTCGCCGCCGACATTTTCAAAATAGACGTCCACACCCTTGGGCGCAGCGGCACGCACGGCTTCCGTCAGGTCACCACAGGTCTTGTAGTTGATGGCCTTGTCGATACCGGCTGTCTCTTCCAGCCACTTGCACTTGTCGTCAGACCCCGCCGTGCCGACCACGAAGCAGCCCTTGGCCTTGGCAATCTGACAGACGATGGCACCCACAGCGCCGGATGCGGCGGAGACAAACACGGTCTCGCCATCCTTGAGTTCCCCGATGCGCAGCAGGCCTGCATAAGCGGTCATGCCCGGCATGCCGAGTGTGCCGAGGAAGGCCTGAATGGGGACGCCGGAACTGGTATCGACCTTC
Source organism: Candidatus Phaeomarinibacter sp. (assembly GCA_028279995.1). Classification (GTDB taxonomy): domain Bacteria; phylum Pseudomonadota; class Alphaproteobacteria; order CGMCC-115125; family CGMCC-115125; genus Pyruvatibacter. The sequence continues at coordinate 3,007 of JANQMQ010000060.1, forward strand.
TGAACCTCCTCACCCTTCGCAATGAAGTATTCGCGCCAGCCGAGCATGGACTGCACATAGTCACCAACAGCCACCTTGTCCGAGTTGGAGGCAACCACCTGGCCGATGGCGCCGCCCTCAAGGGCCGCACCGATCTGGAACGGCGGCACATAGCTCTCGCGGTCATACATGCGGCCACGCATATAGGGGTCAACGGACATCCAGATGTTGCGGACCAGCACCTCGCCGTCGCCTGGCGCTGCCACATCCACTTCCTTGACCTGAAAGTCATCGAGCTTCGGCATGCCCACGGGGCGCTGCGCGAGCTGCACTTCCTTTGAAACGACATTCGACATGGGTCTTCTCCCTGTTCATTGGTTTTGGGTTGGTAGGTTTGCGGGTGTTCGTATGTGATATGGGGCGGTTTGTGCCGATTGCACCCTAGCTCTGCGGGTCAGCCACATGGACAAGGCGTTTGCCGAAATTCTCACCACTGAGAAGGCCAACCAGCGCCTGTGGTGCGTTTTCCAGACCTTCGACAATATCTTCAGCTACCTTGATGCTGCCCTGAGCGGCGAAGCCAGCAAGCTCTGCTTCTGCTTTGGCGAACTGGTCGTGGAAGTCGGTGACAATGAAGCCCTCGACCTTGAGGCGCTTTGTGACGATGAGGCCGGGCACGCCACGGGGCCCGTGGGTGGGCGTATCCGTGTCGTACTGAGAGACGGCGCCGCAGCACACGATGCGTCCGTGGGTATTCATGCGGAACAGGACACCTTCGAAGATGTCACCACCCACATTGTCGAAGAACACATCCACACCGTCCGGAGCATCGCACTTGAGCGCTTTCATGACCGGTTCGGTGTTGTAGTTGATGGCGGCGTCGAAACCCAGATCATCCGTCAGCCAGGCGCACTTCTTGTCCGACCCGGCAATGCCGACCACGCGGGCGCCCCGGGACTTCGCAAGCTGGCCGACAACCGAGCCGACGGCGCCGGCCGCAGCTGACACCACGACAGTTTCGCCCGCATGCGGATTTCCGATCTGCAGCAGGCCGAAATAGGCCGTCTTGCCGGTGATGCCGAGAATGGACTGAAGGTGGGTGAGGGGGCCGCGCTGCTTGCGTTTTTGCACCTGGGATGCGGGCAGAGCCACATGGTCACACCAGCCCATGTCAGCCTCCACGATATCACCGGGCGCGAAGTCCGGTGAGTTTGAAACGATGACCTCGCCCAGCGCACCGCCTGCCATCTTGGTGCCCGGCAGCACCTGGTCGCGGTAGGTGCGGCCCTGCATCCAGGCACGGTTTGCGGCATCAATGGAGATGTAGAGCACCCTGATCAGCAATTCTCCGTCGCCCGGCACAGGCATCGGACCCGTTTCGAGGCTGAAATTTGAGGTCAAAAGCTTGCCGGAAGGGGATTCGCTTAAGGTAATTTGGCGGGATTCGGTCGCGGCCATGGGAAATGCTCCAGATCGGTGCGTTTGGCGGATGCCATCTTGCCTCCAAGAGGGGGGGCGATGGGGAGTTAACACAGGCTCCGCAGGCAGTTGCAAGGGCTAGCTGCGCCCGCAAAGCCCTGTTTTGCAGGTCTGGGCCGCGTTTGGCCCCCTTGGCCTCACGCGCCGGATCGCCTAGCTTCCGCCCTCTTTCTTCCGTGCCGGAGCCCCGATTTCTCAAGATGCCCTACAATCGTCCAAAGCTGTCGCGCGTGCGCGCCGGTGTTGTTGGTACCGGCTATTTCGGCCGGCTGCATGTCAGCAAATATGCGTCCATTCCCGGTGTTGACCTGGTGGGCGTCTATGACCTGAACCCGGACCGCGCCAAAGAGGTCGCCGACGAGTTCGGATGCGCCGTCATGGCCGGCCCGGACGACTTCATCGGCAAGGTGGACGCCGTGTCGATCTCGGCCCCGGCGACGTTCCATTACCAGCTGGCCAAGCCGTTTCTTGAGGCGGGCATTCACGTGCTCATCGAAAAGCCGATTGCCACGTCGCTGGAAGACGCCGACGAGCTGATCAGGATTGCTCGCGACAAGCAGGTGGTCATCCAGGTGGGGCACCAGGAGCGCTATGTGTTCTCTCGCTTTGATCTGCCGTCGCTGGTGTCTGATCCCGTCGAAGTGATCTGCCGCCGGGCCGGGCCTTTTACCGGCCGCAATGTCGATGTGAGTGCCATCCTCGACCTGATGATCCATGATCTGGACATCAGCCATCAGATTTTGCGTTACAAGCCGGCTGATGTGAAAGCGACTGCCCGCGCCGTCCATGGTGATCTGGCGGATGAGATTGACGCCGTGGTGACGACGGAAGACGGCAGGACGTTGCGCGTCTTTGCCAGCCGTGTCGGCGACAAGCTGGAGCGCTCGGTCCGCATCATCTGCAAGGACCGCGAGATCATGATCGATTTCGCCAACCGGCAGTTTGAGCTGACCGAAAAGGGAGACAATGGCGACAGGCGGATCATGGACCCCAATGAGGTCGAAGGCCTGCCGGTGATCGACGAACTGGTAGCGCAGGACCCGCTGGCGGAAGAAATCGGCGGCTTTGTGAACGCCGTGGCCACCGGCGCCCGCCCGCGCGTCAGCGGTCAGGATGCCCGCCGGGCACTGGCAACCGCCCTGGCAATTGATGAGGCCATCGGCCCGATCACCCGCGAAGAGCCCGCGTAATGCTTGGCAATCCCGGCGCAGCACATTAGGTCTGAGACGATGACGGACACGCTCAAAATCTGCCTCGCGCAGCTCAATCCCACTGTCGGCCACGTGGAAGGCAACATTGCCCGTGCCCGCGAGGCGCGCGCCGAGGCGGCCAGGCAGGGTGCGGACCTCATTGTCTTCACCGAACTCTACGTGACCGGCTACCCGCCTGAGGATCTGGTCCTGAAGCCGGCCTTTCAGGACGCGGCCCGCGAGGTGCTGGAGGATTTTGCGAAGGATACAGCTGACGGCGGCCCCGCCGTCCTGATTGGTGTGCCCCTGCGCGAGGCGGGCCTGCTGCACAACTCCGTGGCGCTGCTGGAGGATGGCAGGGTCGCCGAAGTGCGCCACAAGCAGATGCTGCCGAATTACGGCGTCTTCGACGAAATGCGCGTCTTCGAGTCCGGCCCCGACCCCAGGCCGATCCCTTTCAAGGGCGTATCGCTGGGTGTGCCGGTCTGCGAGGACATCTGGCACGACCATGTG
>JANQMQ010000074.1 GCA_028279995.1 Candidatus Phaeomarinibacter sp.
GCGATGGTGTTCAAGACGCGTCATGGCGCTGCCAAACCGGCCATGGACATGATCGCGCAGGTTCACCCGTATGACACACCGGCTGTAACCTCATTTGCCGCGTTGGATGCCGATCCGCGATTTGCGGCTTGGGTTGCTGCTGAAACAAACTGATGCAGCTGCGTATTTGTAGCTGGGCTTCGTCGGTGTATTGCTGACAGACACTTGCTTGTTCGTGAATGGAGACGCGTTGATGGCGGCCACACATATTCTGTCCATTGATCAGGGGACCACGTCCTCAAGGGCCATCATCTTCGACGGCGCCGGCAGCCCTGTTGTGTCCGCACAGAAGGAACTGACTCAGTATTTCCCGGATGATGGCTGGGTTGAGCACGACCCCATGGAAATCTGGACCGATACACTTGCCGTGTGCCGTGAGGCGATAGCCAAGGTGGGGGTGTCGGAGATTGCCGGTATCGGGATTACCAATCAGCGTGAGACAACGGTTGTCTGGGACAGAGCAACGGGTGCGCCGATCCACAAGGCAATCGTCTGGCAGGACCGTCGCACGGCGGAGGTATGTGCCGCGCTCAAGGCCGATGGCCATGAGGCCATGTTCAAGCAGCGGACCGGTCTGTTGCTGGATCCCTATTTCTCGGGAACCAAGGTTGCCTGGATTCTGGACAATGTACCTGATGCGCGTGAGCGGGCGGAAAAGGGTGAGTTGTGTTTTGGTACCGTTGATAGCTGGCTTGTCTTCAATCTGACAGGTGGTGAGGTGCATGCGACTGATGTCACCAATGCATCGCGCACTTTGCTTTTCAATATCGAAACTCAGGATTGGGACGACGACCTGCTGGCGGCGCTGCGCGTTCCGCGTGAGATGCTGCCGCGGGTGCTGGACCCTTCTGCCGTCTTTGGAACAACAGAAGAGGCGCATTTTGGGGCGTCCCTTCCCGTTGCGGGGATCCTGGGTGACCAGCAGGCCGCTACAGTGGGGCAGGCGTGCTTTGCGCCGGGACTTATGAAGTCCACCTACGGGACGGGGTGTTTCGCGCTGGTGAACACCGGCAGCACCAAGGTTGACAGTGCAAACCGACTTCTTGGGACGGTCGCCTACCGATTTGCCGGTCAGCCGACATATGCGCTTGAAGGGTCTATCTTCATGGCGGGTGCAACGGTCCAGTGGCTTCGCGACAAGATGGGCCTCATTGCATCTGCCGGGGAGAGTGAAGCGCTTGCCAAGGCAGCTGACCCAGCCTCCAACGTGTATCTCGTACCTGCCTTTACCGGGCTGGGGGCCCCATATTGGGATCCGCATGCCCGCGGGACGATCGTCGGCATGACCCGCGATACGGGCCGCGCTGAAATCGTGTCCGCCGCGCTTGAGGCTGTTGCGTTCCAGACCCGTGACCTGATGGATGCGATGGCAGACGACATGACCCGGGCCGGGCTCACGGCCCCGTCGGAACTTCGTGTGGATGGGGGCATGGTCGCGAATGATTGGTTCTGCCAGGTACTCGCCGACACGTTGGGGCGCCCGATTGCGCGACCGGCGGTGACCGAAACAACGTCTTTGGGGGCGGCCTTTGCTGCAGGTCTGACGGTTGGTCTCTTCAAGTCCACTGATGACGTGGAAACGATCTGGCAACTGGATCGGATGTTCGATCCTCAAAAACCCGCGGACTGGCGTGACGGGCGATATGCAGGCTGGCAGGATGCTGTGGCGCGCGCCAGGGTCGAGTAAACCGGCTGAAACGGTTATACTTCTCCGACGGCTGCCGGTGGGCTAACGAGCAGCCGCATAACCCCATTGCAGCTGGGGATTGGGAGGATGCGTCATGGGTGCACTCATTGATCAACTCAAGGACCTGCTCGGCCCTCATGGCTACCTGGAGGGCGCTGATGCAGTGGCAAAGGCCGAATCCGGTTGGAGCCATCTGGGAACGCCGCCAATTGTGCTGCGGCCCGCGTCGACGGACGAAGTGGCCAAAGTCCTGAAGCTTTGTCATGACGCGGGTCAGCCGGTTGTGGCCTGGGGTGGTCTGACGGGGCTGGTGGAAAGCGCCAATGTGGAGCATGGCGAACTGGCACTATCCCTTGAACGAATGCACGCCATTGAGGAAGTCGATGAGATCGCTGGTACGGCAACCGTCCAGGCAGGGGCGGTGCTGCAAACCATTCAGGAAGAGATTGAGCAGCATGGTCTGATCCTGCCTCTTGACCTCGGAGCCAGAGGGTCGGCAACCATCGGCGGTAATATCTCGACCAATGCCGGCGGTAACAGGGTCATCCGCTACGGCATGATGCGCGACATGGTGCTTGGCCTTGAGGTGGTGCTGGCTGACGGGACGGTTCTCTCGTCACTGGGAAA
>JANQMQ010000078.1 GCA_028279995.1 Candidatus Phaeomarinibacter sp.
AGCGTGCCCGGCCTCCGACAACACCCCGTTTATGTGCTCACGCAGGGACGACCCGTCTCTTGCGCCGTGATCACCCCGGTAGAAGCTGAAGAGGTTGAATCGGTCCAGTGAGAACAGCCGGCTGCATGCCGCCATTTGCTCGAGCCTGTCGATGTCGATCAACAGCGAGAAGACCTTGTACGCGAAGCGATGTTTGCGCGGACGAGATCGTGCGTGAATAACCCTGCCGAAATACAGTCGGGCAGGGGCCTCCTCTGCACCTTGCACTGACGAAAGCAATGTCACTCGGCAGCCTCTACAAAGGGTCTGATGCCCGGCTTGTTCTCGGCATCATCACCGATAGCATCAAGCACCATCTGGGCGGCGTCGAGGCCGGATGACAGACCGTCCTCATGAAAACCGTAGCCCAGCCAGGCGCCACAAAACCACGTATTCCTTGGTCCCTGGATCGAAGACATCTGCCGCTGGGCGGACAGCGCTGCTGCATCAAACATCGGATGGTCATAGTGCAGCTTGGCGAATGTGAGGTCAGGCGCGGGCGCTTCTGCCGGGTTGAGCGTCACGAACAAAGGATACTTGCTGTCGATACCCTGCAACTGGTTCATCCAGTAGGTGACGGACAGTGAGCTGCCCTTGTCGATACGCCCGGGCGACAGATAGTTCCATGCGGACCAGGCGGCCCGGCGGCGAGGCATGAGGGCCGGATCACGATGAAGATAGACCGTGTTTGGTCCATAGCGAACTGCGCCAAGCAGCCGGCGTTCATCCTCACTGGGGTCCGCCAGCATGGCCAGCGCTTCATCTGAGTGGGCGCCGATGACAATGTGGTCGAAACGCTCCGTGTCGCCATTGGTATCGGTCACGAGAACGCCGTGATCGTCCCGGGTGATCGAGGCAATGCCGATACCGGTACGGATCTTGTTCGCAAAGGGAGCCGTCAGTTTTTTGACATAGGCCCGTGACCCCCCTGTCACTGTTCGCCAGGTTGGCCGGTCCTCGTCGATCAGCCGGTGGTTGCGGAAAAAATCCAGGAAACTGCGCGCCGGAAAACGCATCATCTCGCTGGCGGGAGTGGACCAGATGGCGGCACCCATGGGCAGCAGATAGTCGCGCATGAACCGGGATGAAAACCTGTGTCCCGTCAGATAGTCGCCGAGCGACACGTCCTCGTTCAGACCCATCTCAAGGTCTTCGCGCGCAAGGCGGTTGAACCTGAAGATTTCCCGCAGCATGAACAGGAACCCGGGGCTGAACAGATTTCGGCGTTGCGCAAATACGCTTCGCACCGTGCGTCCGGACCATTCAAAGGCGCCGCTCATTGTCGACACTGCAAAGCTCATGTCACTTTCCTGCGTCTGCACACCCAGCTCATCAAAGAGCTTGGTCATACGCGGGTAGTTCAGTTCGTTATAGACAATGAACCCCGTGTCGACCGGGATGGTCACACCGTCATAGTCAACGTCGACCGTATTCGAATGACCGCCTATCCGGTCCTGTTTCTCATACACGGTCACGTCATGGTGCCGTGACAGCACATATGCAGCGCTGTTGGCGGAGATACCGGTTCCGGCAATTGCAATTTTCATGGTCGATCAGTGTCTTTCTGCAATGGCCCGCGTTCAGATCGGGCGGTCCTTTTTGCAAGCGGTCAGCTTGCTTTCTTGATTTCACCGTAACCGTCCAAGGCCCGCTCTCGCGCTTGAGGGTGGTTCACGATTGGTCGGGGATAATCTGTTCCAAGAATAATTTTGGCATCGGCCAGCACATCCTCCGGTGCTGTCCATGGAGAGAAAAGGTACTTGTTTGGTAGTCTTGCAAGTTCTGGAACAAATTTACGAACATAATCCCCGTTCGGATCAAATTTCTCGCCTTGGGTGATCGGATTGAAAATACGGAAATAGGGGGCGGCATCAGCACCCGACCCGGCGACCCACTGCCAGCTCGCGGCATTGGCTGCAAGGTCCGCATCCACCAAAGTATCCCAGAACCAGGCTTCGCCTTCGCGCCAGTGGATCATCAGATGCTTGACCAGAAATGATGCCACGATCATCCGTACACGGTTATGCATCCATCCGGTCTGCCAAAGCTGGCGCATGCCCGCGTCCACCATCGG
>JANQMQ010000086.1 GCA_028279995.1 Candidatus Phaeomarinibacter sp.
CAACAATTGCCATGACGCGGACCAGGTTTCTGCTGGCCGCGCGGCGCAGGAATCCAGAGATCATGTCGCCCTCAGATGCGGTGAAGTCGTCAGGCTGCACATTGTCAAGCAGCCGGACGGCGGCGAACGCATCCCGTAGCGGTTCCTCTATGTCCAGAAGCTTTGCCAATGCTGATTGTTCCTGCGGATCAGGTGTATCTCCGGGCGCCAATGTCTCACTCCGCACTTGGTAACGGGCTGCGCAATATCCCGTCACAGGTGTTGCCGGTTGAGTTCACTTGTACAGCGGCAGCATTAGATGCGTAAAGGATTATATTCCTATTTCCTACTTCCTGCTTGCTCTGGCCGGACGATCGATCGCTGTCCGATGCCGGCTATTACGCCATCACGGAGGTGTTGCTATCCAAGAAGCGCGACCGGGTGCAGATCCACGACAAGGTTTTTGTGCCGCTGACCGAAACCATTGCCCTGGACGAAGCCAGGGCGGTGCTTGCATGAGTCCGCTTTCAACACCGGACCCCGAGGACGACTGACCAAAGACGCCGGGAAAAATGGCGTTACAGATGCGCCCCGTCATGGAAATGTTCGCCCGCCATGCCAAGGGCCTGGGCATGCCCACAACCGCTGAAATGCTGTTGCACGTCGCCAAGGCAGCGGAAGAAGAGGCGCGGCCCGATCGGTCGAGGCAGTCTTGATCATTAAGCGCGTTATTGTTGTAGCAGACCGGCATTTGCGCCAGTCTTTGATCAAGATAGAGGGAACAAGAGCTGGCAGCTATGTCGGGATTTGGCGCGTTATGGGCACAAATGGCGATTGCGTTAGTAGTCGCTGGGGCCGTCTATGCCGGACTCAAGAGATTCGAGGGAGATAACCTATCACCGGACAAACGTGATGCATTGTCCAAATGGCTCAAGGGACTCACTGTCGACACTTGGACGCGCCAATATGGTGTCTTCTTCGATACTCTCTTTGGTGAGGACCATTTCAGCTGGCGCTGTTTTCGCCGATCAGCGTATGCGTCGCTGATCTCGGTCTTCTTACTTTACATCACCTTTGGCCCGGTTCTGGGTCTGATGCAGACACGTGTTGATGACGACCTGAGCATCGTTCAGCTGGTCTTGCTGGGCGTGGTGATCAACATCATTCCAGACTACCTCTCGCTACTTGAGACCCGATGGGTGATCCGCTACCTGGAGCGAAGTCAAGGGTTTGTAATCCAGCTACCAGTCATGCTGATTGATTTGGTGGTAACTGCGATAATCATCTGGGTTGGCATCGGCCTGTTCCAGTGGGCGCGTGGTGAAGACCCGGTATCGCTCGTCGAGATGGTAGCAGCCTACAGCGTCTTTTCCGTCTTCTTCTTCTCAACATTCCTGACTTCCGCCTGGGCTTGGGTATTTGCTCTGTCCACATGGATGGTGCGCCTTTTCGTTCAAGGACAGGTCCGAGACTATCTGAACATCGACAAAAAGCCTTTGACGCAGGTAGGCCTGTTTGCAGCAGTGACTGTATTCTTCGGCGCCCTTGCCGGCATCCAGTTCGCTGCGGACTCGACCGAGACAGAGGTTTCAGATTTCGATCACTTTCTGTGCGACACATTCTCAGCTGAAGTCTGTCCCCATCTGATACGCATTGCACCTGATGAAGAGAAGCAAGTCTTTGTCAAAAAGGCCTGCAATGCCGGAGTGTCGGAACAGTGCGTCGCGGCTGTGCTCGACTATTTCGACGGAGAAGAAATCGGTGCGATCGCTGCATGGCGTGAGCAATGCAGCCAGGGCGATGCAGATGCATGTTTCAGCCTTGGCTATGTCTACGACCAAGGTGAGGGTGTGGAGCGGGATGAGCGAGTTGCATCGGCGCTATACCGTGAGGCGTGTGAGGCGAGCAATGCAGGAGCGTGCGTGCTTGTTGGGCGCATGTACCGACGAGGTCGAGGAGTCGGTAAGGATGTATTTCAGGCAGTCGAGTTTGCCAATCGCGCCTGTGATATGGGCAGTATGCCAGGATGTGTCGATCTTGGAGCCATGTATGAGGAAGGTTTCGGCGGTCACGAAAGCAGTATCCGTGCGGATGCACTTTATCGTCTCGCCTGTACTTCAGGGTTTGCGCTAGGTTGCCACAACCTTGAAGTCATGTATCAGAAGGGTCGAGGGGTCATCCAAAGTGATGCTCAGGCAGTATTGCTTTATCAGCGTGCTTGCGATGACGGGCATGCGAATGCGTGCGCCAACCTCGGGCTCATGTACGAATATGGTCGTGGGGTCCCCAAAAATGCCGAACGCGCGAAGGCGCTGTTCCGCCAGGCCTGTGATGCGGACGAAACGGCGGGCTGTGTCAATCTGAACTCCATTTATGTGGAGGCTTTGGGCTTTGTCAAAGATAAGTCCGAAGCGGTGGCACACTACCGGCGATCCTGTGGTGCTGGCGATCCAGAAGGATGCTTCGCTCTTAGCGTGATGTTTGAGGATAACCAGACTGTCACGCAAGACGACGCCCGAGCGGAGATGCTCTACCGTCGTGCGTGCGCCCGTGGGTGGGCGGCGGGATGCAGCAATCTTGGGCTCATGTACGAATATGGCCGAGGCGTCGTTAAGAACGACCAGCGCGCGGTCGATCGTTATCGCCAAGCCTGTAATGCGGGTAGCACAATTGCGTGCGATTTCGCTGAACAGCTAACTCAATAGACCTGCCTCCACTGAATCGACGCCAGTATCAGTTCTGCGTTCCTGCGCGGTACCTGTTCTGAAGGACAGCTTGTGACCGGCACCAGTGGGCAACCCTATTGACCTCAATAGTTGCTGTACCTCTTTTCCACACACTTAATGCGTGTATTGGGGAGGGTCACCAATGCCAAATAACAAGAACACTGAAGAACTGGTTTTGAGAGCTGCGATTTCACTGTGTGTTGAGGAGTTGGATCAACGGTCACCGGACTGGCGGGAAGGTCTGGCGGAGAAGGCCAGGTTCGCCGCTCATGACGGAGTGGCGCGTTTTGGCGAGATTGAACGGGTCAATGATGAGAGTGAGATGGAGAAGATTGCGAAGATGATCCGCAATGTTCTCTATCGGGTAACCGGGCGGACAAATCTTGCAAAGGGGACACCACCATGCATCCCATGAAGGACGAAGATGCGGAGGCCATATCCACGGCGGCCGAAATTCTCCTGAGCCTTGCCTATATGCATCTCAGCGACGAGGGCAGGGCGACAATGGCGAATGAAGCGGCGCAGGCGCTGGCCTATCTCACAGATGGCCAGCCGTCTGCCGACGCTGTGCGACTTGGTATCTACACATGCCTGGAGACGCTGGATGCAAAGCGTGCCCGGCGCGATGAGCCGAATGCACCCACCAGGCCGGAACTCGCAGCAACACGCATGCGGGTCAACTTGGAAGGTGGCAGGCCGGGGAAGGTCTGTTCTTGAGAAACGCTCAATCGGGCGGTTTTCAAGATCAACCACAAATCAATTAATGGTTGGGTATTGTAAGAAACCGGTTGTGTACCCAATCGATCGATGTTTGACTTCTAATCGCTTGATGCGTGGGAGGGGAGGCATTGATCATGGCAAGTCAATCTCGCAGAGAGTTTCTATTGTCTGGATGCGCAGCAGCATGCGCATGTGGAATACCTGCACAGGCGAACGCTCAGTTCTATCCTGTATTGTGCTCTTGGGCCGGGACAACGAGCATGGGTGCCGGTTTGGCGCCAGGCACACACGACGCTGTGGCGCTTGTTTCACAAATCATGAGTGCGATCGGCCTGAACATTCCCATGTCAGTCTATCGCGGGGGCGTGCCAAATGCGTCGGCAACAATCATCGGTGGTTATCCTGCCATTGTTTACAACGGCTTCTTTTTGAATGGCCTGTCCCCCTGCAACCAGTGGGCAGGTGTGACAGTTCTAGCTCATGAAGTTGGCCATCACGCCAATCGGGATACGAACTGGGCTGCTCAGTTTACGCATCCGTGGCAAAAGGAATTGGGTGCCGACTGGGTCTCTGGTCTTGCTATGCGACGACTTGGCCGCAGCTTGAATGAATCGCTGAGCGGGATTGCGTGTGGTATGGGCCCGTTCAGTCCAGGATCGCCATCTCACCCTAACAGTCAGCTCCGTCTTCAAGCGATCGAGCAGGGTTGGTATGCGGGCTAATTGTTAGTTATCGCACACCAGTCTACCTGATCGCGGACGTACGTCCTGGCATAGCCTTCGGCAACCAGCACCTCGCCGACATCAATCCCGTTTGCATAGACAAATGCGAGAGTGCGCCGCTCATCCATGCCGCCTAACCAGTCTCGTTCCAAGGTGATTTCAGCGCCTGTCACGAGTTGTTTCAGGCGCTTCGTGGCGAGTTGCGCCAGCATCCGTTCAGCGACGCAATCTGCTTGGTTTCCTTCTTCCGGCGTATCGATGCCGAGAAGACGGACTTCCTCCTTACCAATGAAGAGTGTGTCTCCGTCCACGATCCGGACGTCAGAGGCATGAGCCCAGATTGGTGAGGTGATGTAACCAATGCTGACCATCAGCAGGGCAATTCCGAAGATCCGATAATCAAGGCCGAAGTCGGGGTCACGGATGGTTTCTATCATCCGGGCCAATCTCTTGCGGATATGGTTGAGCATCGGAAACGAACCCCTCAGTCTTCTCCCACTTGCCATCTTGATGCAATTGCCAAACGAGTAAACCCCGCTCTTTGCATCGCTGCACCATATCCGCTGTGCCTCTACCACCCGGAAAGGCGATAACCATATCCGGGCGCCCATCATCGAGCATGCGCTGGTGCAGATGAGGACCGGTGCTCCTCGCAAGCTTCTCGCGGTTCGCGGTCAGAACCAACTTCGGGATGTTACGGGCGTCGGCCCAGTCGGACGTTAGCTTGTCAGCACCGGGTCTGCCGCCAGAGACCACCAATCTCACATTGAACCCCGTGCGGGCCCTGTCTAACACCTTGAAAGTGAGGTGCCTGTTGCGCCAATGACGGCCGCCGCAGACAAGCAGGACCGTCATGCTCGCCCTACATTCAGGAGCCTTAGCATGGAGCGTGGAGTTGCATCCGAGAACTCGCCGAGCACCTGTTGCGTGGTAACAGGCTGCAACGCAATGGATCCCCGCTCATGACAAACGGGACACATGACGTGCACTTCCATACGTCCATTCGCCATCTCCAGTGAGCCTCCTGCGATATCCAGAAGCCGCTCGCTTCCGCATCCGTCACAGGTGGTCTGAACCCACTGGCCTGTGCCTGGCACGCCGCCGATCATGATGGTGGTGCTCGCCTTCATAGGAGTGTCGCAACACGGCCCACATCTGGGTTGAGGACAAAAAGGAATATATTCCTATCACGGCGTCTCGCGCAAGCAACCAAGCACCACCCACCCCGCGCACTCTCCTCCGCATCCGCGCGTCAGGTCCCTGTTAGTCCTTGAGCAATGAGGTCGTACAGCGCGTCAACGACACGCTTGGCAATTCGCGCAATAGATTGATCTCCGGCCTTCTTTGCGAAGGCTTTACCAGCCTTGGAAATGGTACCGGCGTCCTGCCGTACTGATGTCCGACTGATTGAGGGAGATTGCAGTTCTTTCAGGACTTTTTGAAGAACGGAGACTAGCTGATCCTTGAACAGTTCAGATGTGTACCTGTTCTCTCCTTGTATTTCTTTCTGGAGGATCACTATGTCCTCTACTATTTGGCCTATTCGCTCTTGGATTGCTTTTTGGCGATATGCGAACAAATAGTCCGTGCCCGGCCGTGGCGAGATGGTCTCATCGTCTTCGGAGTCGAACTCGATAGCTGAAGCTTTATGCTTCCGGATATGCATGCGGGCAGTTTCGATCAATAGCTCGGTGTCGGTGGGCGCAGGAAAAAAGCAGTCGGCGCCCAACCTCAGCATCTCAACGTGTGCTTTTGAGGATTTGGAGGTTGAACGAGTGCCTACGATAAAAATCGAGGCACCAGGCATTCTACTTCTGGCCAATGCCACCTGTTTGTGGACCCATGTGTCCGCCAGCCAGAAGACCACCAATGCAATGGATGCGCACCGAGAAGGCGGGATACTATTTATGTATCCTCGCTTCAATCGCTTCTCGGTGTACTTCACCAATTCCAGATCCGGCCATTCTTGGGCCAGTTGATGAAAGAGTAGAGATGAAAAAGGTTCATCCTTGGGCAACAGTATCTCTGTCATCGGCGAACGCCTGTTGGGTGGATGGTGAGGCTATCGGCAGACTAGAACGTGACAGCAAAGTCCCCAATCCAATCGCCGATTGTGCCTGGCGCGCCAGCTTGCAAGTCTCTATGCCACTCCTGTATCGCCGCCCCATCGGTGGTT
>JANQMQ010000236.1 GCA_028279995.1 Candidatus Phaeomarinibacter sp.
CATTGACGATGAACTTGGGGACGACGAACAGAGAAATGCCGCCGACACCGCCGGGCGCGCCTTCAATGCGGGCAAGCACGAGGTGGATGATGTTGTCCGCCATGGAGTGTTCACCGGCGGAGATCCAGATCTTCTGGCCGGTGATGGCGAAGGACCCGTCGCCGTTCGGCACCGCCTTCGTGCGCAGCATGCCTACATCCGTGCCACAATGAGGCTCTGTCAGGTTCATGGTGCCGGTCCACTCGCCAGAGACGAGCTTTGGCAGGTAGATGTCCTTGAGTTCGTCCGACCCATGGTGCGTCAGCGCAGAGTATGCGCCATGGCTTAGGCCCGGATACATGCCGAAAGCCATGTTGGCGGAGGACACCATCTCATTGAACAGGACGCCAATGGTGTTGGGAAACCCCTGCCCGCCATAATCCGGTGAACACACAAGAGACGGCCAGCCGCCTTCAACCAACTGCTGATAGGCCTCGCGGAAACCGTCCGGCGTGGTCACCTCACCGTCCTTGAGCACACAACCCTGCTCGTCACCCACCTTGTTGAGTGGTTGCAGCACTTCTTCCGAAAACTTGGCCGCCTGCTCCATGATCTGGTCAATCAGATCAGGTGTCGCTTCCGCAAAACCGGGAAGGTTCGAAAAGCGTGAAAGGTCCAGCAGCTCATGCAGCAGAAAACCGTATTCCTGGGTCGGGGCTTTGTAGGTTGCCATCTAGGGTCATGCTCCTGGCTGTCCTGATGGCGTCGGCCATGTCGGGACAGTCTGAATGGGTGGATGATCTGGTGGCCTGTCAGACATGGCCACCCTTGCTCCCTGTTACCTAGGCTTGTGCGGACGGGTTTGTATGGCTCACCCCGTTTTGTTTGGTGCCTGTTTGAGCTGACGTATCGGTGCGTTTGGCCAGTTCACCGTCTACGAAACTGATCCCGTGGCGCAGCAGGGAAATCGACTCGTCGATGTCCTTGCGCTGGGCTTCGAGTTTTTCAATCTGCGCTTCGTACTTGCCGCGCGCGTGTTCAAGCTGCTTGGTCAGGCCGTCACGAAGGTCATAAAGATCAATGATCTCGCGAATTTCCGACAGGGTGAAACCAACACGCTTGCCGCGCTGGATCAGCTGCAGGCGGGCACGGTCGCGGGTGGAATAGACGCGCGTCTGGCCTTCGCGGGCCGGGTGCAGCAGGTCCTTGTCCTCATAGAAGCGGATAGCCCGGGTGGTGACGTCAAACTCTTCCGCCAACTGAGTAATGGAGAATGTCGGTCCATTCGCATCGTGGCCCGGCTCGCCAGGGCGGGCGGCGTGTGGCGGCAACCGCGTGGTCCCTGCCTGCATGGTGTCGCTTGCCGGAGTCGCTGAGTGTTGATCCATTATCGCCGCGCCTTTCTCTTCCTGGGCCTGGCATTCTGCCTCGCCCTTTCGGGTGGGGTCGTGTGCCGGTGTTCTGTCTTTTGGCCAATTTGCTGGTGAAGTCGATTGAGCGGCGCGGACTCTAGGTTCCGTTGACGTAAACGTCAACATTGAGTTCTGTTTTAGAACTAATCTAGGGCTTGCGCCCGGTTTCAGCGTCTGCTGCCACGCTCTATGCGGCATGCGGGATGTGGGTCATAGTGGCTGCCGCGCCGCTGTTCAGGCTTGGTAACCGATGTCCGAAAACTCCTTGAAAACTCCCGAAATCCGACCTGCTTTGTCCCTCGGGAGGCAGTTGGGTGCCTTTCTGCTTGGAGCCTTCATCGCAACTGCTGTCGGGGCTGCCGCGCACGCCCAAGGCGACCGCAATCCTGCCCGGGGTCAATCAACGACGATCGAGGGTCCGTCTGAGACGACGGATGAGGCTGAACCAGAAGACGCCCCGGAAACGGATGAAATCCGAACGCTCCGCAAAGCGCTCTACAAGGCGGTCCGCCGGGCGCGATCCAGCAGCGGGGCCCGCCACGTTGAACAGGATGAGGGATTTGAGACCATAGCGCGGCGGCACGCCCTCGATATGGTCGAACGAGGCTACATGGCTCACCGGTCGCCTGAGGGAGACGGTCCACGGGAAAGAGTGTATGCGATTTTCCCTGATTTCGTGGGTATTGCGGGCGAGAACATCGCCATGCGCAGCATACGGCCTGATGAAGATGCGGACGAGACGGCCCTCGCTGCCGTTGAAGCGTGGATGGACAGCCCGCCCCACCGCAAGAACATGCTGGACCAGCGTCACGGGCATGTTGGGATTGGTGTCGCAGACAATGGCAAAGCCACCTACATCGTGATGCTTTTGGCCAGCGAGCCGTCATATCGCCCGCCTCCTCCACCGGAGCCACGGCCCGACATTGAAAGCATTCCGGGTGCGGAGGATATGTCCACCGACAGCAAACCCGCAGAAAACAAGGCCGAAACGGCGCCCGGCAGCTAAGGCGTTAACACCTTGTTTACCCCGTCCTAACTAGCCTTAACGAAATGGCGGTTATGTCCGTTTGGTGACGTACCGTTTTTCGCAAATTTCCGCGTGTCTCGACCACATCTTGGGGTCAGGACCCGCGCTTTACACAAGATTCACCTATGGATACCTTCCGAATCAAAGAGGGCGGATGCGATTCGGATGAGACCTGGGGTTCCCTGGAGTGTGAAGGGCATAGAGCCCGAAGCTCGCGAAGCAGCGAAAATAGCTGCTCGGCGCGAGGGGAAAACCCTTGGGCAATGGCTCAACGAGAAAATCATCGACGCATCGGACGAAGAAGAGGCGGGTCATTCCGCCGACACGTCGCTCCAGCCGCCCGCGTCTTCGGGAAATTCCATGCCTCAGCAGGCACTTCAGATCGACTTCAGTCCTGTGACTGACGCGCTCAGAGATCTCGTTCACAGGCTCGAGCGCTCGGAACGGCGCAGCGAGAACGCGCTGACAGGTCTTGATGAGACGTTGGCTGATATGTCGACCCGCCTTGAGAGGGCAGAACGGGCTGGTGGTCGCGAGCCGGGCACCGGTCTTGATTCAACGCTGGCAGATCTGCGGGACCGCCTTGAAAAGTCCGAGCGTGGCCTTGAACGCGCAGAACACCTGAACACAGACGCCATGCGGACAGTGGAGCGGGGGCTGCGTGCCATTTCCACCCGTTTGGAAGAAACCGAGCGCCGGGCAGATGAAGCCAGCAAGCGGGTTCAGACGGTGGGCATGGAAACACCGGAAACGGTCCGCCACCTGCAGACAGCCCTGACAGACATATCACGCCGCCTTGATACGACAGAAAACGCTGCCACCACTGCGCGCGAGCAGGCGGCTCAGGCGGTTGCTGCCCTGAACACCCGCAATAGCGCCAGTGACGATGCTGTGGCCGCATTGGAGCGGGCAATCGGAAATGTGGTCGACCACATCGAATCGTCCGATGCACGGACCGCCAAGGCCTTGGGCGGGCTGCGCGATGATCTTGAGAAGCTTGAAAAAGCTGCATCTGAGGCCAAACCCGGCGTCGGGGTCGAAGCCATCCAGACCCT
>JANQMQ010000099.1 GCA_028279995.1 Candidatus Phaeomarinibacter sp.
ACTACATCAATGGTGACGGCAAAGGCCTGGAGCTTGCCACCATCAACCCGTCGGCCGTGCTTGGTCCGGTTCTGAGCGGAGATTTCTCGGCGTCAGTCGAACTTCTGACACAGCTTCTGGGCGGCGGACTCCCCGCGACACCTCGCATCGGATTCCAGCTTGTGGATGTCCGCGATGTGGCGGCAGCCCATGTGGCAGCCATGGAGACGCCCGAAGCAGCGGGCGAGCGCTTCATCACAGCCAGTGACTATTACTGGTTCGGCGACATTGCGAGCGTCCTGCGCGAAGAGTTCCCTGACTACAGGAAGAAAGTCCCCACCCGCAAGCTGCCGAGCTTCCTCCTGTCCTTCCTGTCGATCTTCAATCCGGTGATGAAACAGGTCATTCCCGAACTGGACAAAAAGCGTTTCGTCTCCAATGAGAAGGCACAGCGGGTCCTTGGCGTCACCTTCCGCCCCGGCCGTGAGTCCATCATCGACGGGGCAAAATCGTTGATCGAACACAAGGTGGTCTAGGCATCGCAACACGGCGCAACGAGATCTGCATCCGGCGCGAGTGTCAGCTGCCTGTAAATTGATCGACACAGCGGATCGGTATACACCCTGCTGGATTAGGTGGGGGAGGCCACTCCCCATCCGCTTCAATCCGCCTGGGACACTGCAATGGCCAATCCACAAAAGACGGCGTTCATCACAGGTGCGACAGGCGACATCGGCGCCGCGGTCGCAGGGGAGCTCGACGCACAGGGGTACCTGCTTTGGTTGAGTGGCCGAAACCGGGCTGCCTTAGAGGCTCTCAAACAGAAATATCCCGATGCCATCCTGACCGAGGCGGATCTTGCGGACCCCGATACCCTTGAAACGGTCTGTATGCAGATCGAAGACTTTGATGGCACATTGGACGTGGCATTGATCAATGCCGGGGTTGTCATCCCGGGCCACGTTACCGACACGACCCGCAGCAGCATAACCACCCAGATCAATCTGAACCTGACAGCATCAGCTCTGCTCAGCCAGGCCTGCGCGAAAAAGATGAAATCCCAGGGACATGGCCATGTCCTGAATACGCTGTCTGCGGCCGCAACGACCGCACTTCCCGGATCGGCAGCCTATTCAGCAAGCAAGTTCGGCATGCGTGGTTTCGTGCTTTCCATGGCGGCAGAACTGGAGCCGGAAGGCATCCATGTCACCGCCATCTACCCAAACGCCGTCGACACCCAGATGTTGCGTGAGGAAGCAGCGTCTGGCGGCAGCACCCTCAACTTTCTGAGCACCCCGGTAACGGCGCAGGATGTAGCAGATGCCGTCATGAAAGCGCTGCAGGAGCGGAAACTGGAATACTTCGTTCCGGCAAGCGACCGGTTTGTTGCCCGAGTAGCGTCCAGCTTCCCCGGCTTGATGAGGAAGCTCTATCCGACGCTTGAAAAACGGGGCGTCAAAGGCCGTGATGCATATTTGCGCAAACACAACCTCACCCTGAAGGATGGCCACTAGCTGGCCATATCGGCATCAGCGCTTGTTGCGCTGAAGCCGCTTTTCAATTTCACGCTTTTCCCAGTCGGGGCTGAACAGCGAAACGACCTCAAAAACGGACAGCCCGTGCGCGGCCACTCCAACGCCCCAGCCAAGCATCGGCCAGATGAACCACGGCGTACCGATGCCGGTAAAGAGGTTGATGATGAACAGCCCGAAGATCACCGTCACATAGATGGCAAGATGGCTGTAGAATGCCTTGAGGTCGCGCACATACCGGACCGCACGGCGTTCTTCCTTCGACAATTCGTTTTGCTCGTACATGGGTGCCTCCGTTGACAGGGCGGATATATCCACCTCGAAGACCGAAGCCAGCGCCGAGAGGGTTTCAAGGCTCGCATTACCGCCCCGCTCGAGCCGCTGAATGGTGCGCACGCTCAGACCACTGACTTGTGCCAGCGTCTCCTGCGACCATCCCCGGTCAATGCGAAGCTTGCGAATAAGCACCTGAAACTGCTCTCCCGGTGTGCCGGATACGGTAACGCCAAGACTGAAATCTGAACCGATGCACCACCACGACACACACCCGTCAGCAACCTGACATCAGCACGACACCATCCCGAAACCGGCAGAAACCCTGACGTTTTTTCTAAAGTCCCAACACCCGTTTTGCGATGATGTTCTTCTGGATTTCGTTCGTTCCGCCATAGATCGACTGTGCCCGTCCCGCAAAATAGGCCGACACGGATGGCGGGGCGTAGCTGGTGAGCGCATCCGTTGACCAGTCCGGGGACGCACAATCAGGACTGCCGATCTGTGCTGCGCGCCCGCACGCTTCCACCATCAGCTCGGTGATCCGCTGGTGCGTTTCCGTCGCCAGAATTTTCACCGTGGAGGCTTCATTTCCCGGTGCACCGCCTTCGGCCACCGACGACAGGATACGCAGCACCGTTGTCTCCAGCCCGTCCACGCGAATTTCAGCTTCCGCCACCTTGGTACGGAATACTTGATCATCATACAGCGCTTCATTGCCGCCCATGGGGGCCGCCCTGGCGATGTCCTTGAGGTCGGACAGCATCTTCCGCTTGGCTCCGATGCGCGCATAAGAGGTTCTCTCATTGCCCAGAAGATAGGTTGAGTACTCCCAACCCTTGCCTTCCTCGCCGATCATGTAATCGACCGGCACCCGCACGTCTTCAAACACCACCTGATTGAGGTAGTGCTTGCCGTCAATGCCGATGATCGGAATGAGCGTCACGCCCGGCCGGGTCATCTCGCAGCATACAAAGCTGATGCCCTGCTGCTTGCGCTCCCCTTTCGAGGTGCGCGCCAGAAGAAAAATCCAGTCCGCATGTTGCGCCGCCGACGTCCAGATCTTCGTACCGTTGAGCACGAACTCGTCGCCCTCACGCACGGCAGAAAACTGCAGCGACGCCAGATCAGACCCGGAGCCCGGCTCGCTGTAACCCTGCGCCCAGCCCATCTCGCCGGAGCGCGTCGGCCCCAGCCATTTGGCTTTCTGCTCTTCACTGCCGAAGTTGAAAATCACCGGCCCCACATAGATGACCCCCATGGGCGTCACCGTCGGTGCGCCGGCGCGTTCCAGTTCTTCGTCAAAGATGTACTGCTCTTCGATGGACCAGCCCGGCCCGCCGAATTCCTTCGGCCAGGCTGACGCCAGCCAGCCCTTGGCGCCCAGCGCCATCTCCGCCTTGCGCACTTCCGGTGTTGTCAGGGAGTGCCCGGCGCGGACCTTCTCCAGAATGTCCTGCGGGTAATCAGTGGCAAAGAAGCTGCGCACTTCCTGGCGAAACGGCTCAAGGTCCGCGCTGAAGCTCATATCCATGGGGTCGTCTCCCGAAATCTGGCCGCTCCTCACCGCTTGGCCGACGGTTGAAGGGCCCTTATGTCTGTTCGGGACTTACTTTACAGGATGCACCGCATAAATCACGCCGCCGGTGCACCGGGATGATGATGTCCGATTTCAGCCAGCGCTCCGGGGCACGGTGCGGTAGTCTTGCAGGCAGTCACCACAAGCTGACCGAGACCGGCGATGCATATCCTCAAGCGCAATCTTTTCTATACCTACATCCCCAGCCCGCTGGGTGACCTTCTTGTCGCTGGCGACGGGCAAACGCTGCATCTGATCAGCTTCCCCACCGGCAACAAGACATTGCGGCATGCCGACCACTGGCAACGCAATGACGGGATGTTCAAGGAAGTCGCCAAACAGCTGAAGGCCTACTTCGCCGGCAAACTGAAGGAGTTCGACCTGCCCCTTACCCTCGACGGCACAGATTTTCAAAACCAGGTCTGGAAGAACCTCGCCACCATCCCCTATGGCGAAACCGCGACCTATGGCGAGATGGCAAAGAAGGCCGGACGCCCCAAGGCCAGCCGCGCTGTCGGCGCCGCCAACGGCGCCAACCCACTCCCCATCGTCCTGCCCTGCCACCGCGTCATCGGCTCAACCGGCGACCTAACAGGTTTCGGCGGCGGCATGGACGCCAAGAAGTTCTTGCTTGGATTGGAGGGAGCTCTGCCTGCAGAGCAGGAAACCTTGCTGTAATTCTTGGAACAGGTATCACGCAGCGACACAGGCGACTACTTGTCCGCCACAGCCATAGCCTCCATCCGCTCGACTTCTTCTTCTGTTCGCGCCTGTACAAGCGACTCAAATTCGGCTGTGCCGTGAACCGGCTGATGTTCCGGGCCGAGGACGGATCTGTTCAGTGGCACAAGAAGACCACCGTCTGTACCGGGGAGCGCAACTATCCACAAGAACCAGGCCCTGAGTGGCGCAACAAGAAGAAGCCGGACATCCGCATCGGAAAAGTCGGGCATTTTCGTCTTGAACTTTCCCAGTTCAGTCAGCGCACGATCAACAACAGGGCCACTTTCAACCCCGACAGATACAGGTTCCCCTCCATCAGCCAGCCGAATGGGAAACGCACGCCGTGATCCTGCCTGGATAAAGACTTTCCAACCAGTCTGCGACGCCAGATTCAATGCCTCCCCAGCCAGACAAGCCGCGACAGAAGAGACATATGACGGCACAGGAACAAGGTCAGCAATGACCGATTGACCGTCACCAGAGTAGTCCTCAAACTCTGTATACGGACTGATCAGTTCAAGATAGTTGTCCGGCAAGTCATGGGACATGGTTCAGCTCCTG
>JANQMQ010000133.1 GCA_028279995.1 Candidatus Phaeomarinibacter sp.
CCTTCCTGGGTAGTGCGCTGAACCTGGCCGGACAGTTTGGCAAGATGAGCGAAGAACAGAAGCGTGCGGTGGCCGAACGGGCCATGAACCGGCGAAACGTGCTGACAGGCATGTATGCCGCCAAGGGCTGTGGGGCGCCAGAACCTCAGACAGCGGCAGGATAACAAGTACGGCGCATATCACGGGGATGTCTGCTCCTGCGGCTTGATGGCGGCGGGGCAGCATCCCGTCCGTCGACTTCAACCTGCTCTTCTGCCTTGCTCTATTTTTGCTATTAGTTATTAATAGCAAAATATGGGGCAGGGAGTTGTTAATGACGATGCAGCAGGCAGAAGATGTGCGCTTTACCGCGAAGGGGCGTGTGCCGTTTGAGGATGCGCAGGCGGTGACGCTGGAGATTGTGGATCATCTCAAGAGCCACAATCTTGAGGCATCTGTGCAGGATGACGGGCGGTTCCGGTTCCGGTTCGCGGACAACACCATTCTTATCGGCCATGACGAGGCTGGCGTGTCTTATGAAATCTCCGCAAGCAGTGAAAACGGACTTCTGCTCTTGCGGGCGGGTGCAGCACGGCAGGTAGCGGAAGTTGATGCGGGTGCGCCGGACCGAATGATCTGGGAAGATGGCGGCGTCAAGGAGGGGGTGCCTGAGAACTTCCGGGAGCTGCGGCTGAAGCGCACGCATCGGCTCAGCGAGCATCTCCTTCGACTGACGTTCGAGGCGCAGGACCTTGGCATCTTTGCCTCCACCGGATTGCACGTCCGTTTTTTCATGCAAAGCGATCCAAGCCGGACCCCGGTGTGGCCGATGATGCGCAGCAGTGGCGCCATCACCATGCCCAAGGGGGCAGATGCCCTGCATACACGCGTCTACACAATCCGCCATGTACGGCCCGCCGTGAACGAGGTCGACATTGACTTTGTCATCCATGCCACAGGCGTTGCCACGGAGTGGGCAGTCGCTGCGAAGCCGGGTGCTGTTGCAGGCATGACCGGACCTGGCGGTGGGTTTGTTCCTCCGTCTACGGACTGGTTGCTGATGGGAGGTGATCTGACCGCGACGCCAGCCATCTGCCGCCTGCTGGAGATGCTTCCTGATGATGCGCAGGGCGACGTGTTTCTGACGCTTCCGCGCGACTTTTCTGGCGCGGTGTGTGTGTCCGCCCCGCAAGGGGTCAAGATACATGAGGTGGCGACAGGACTTGATCCGTCGACGCTGGTGGATGCGATGCAAAGTCTCCAACGCCCGGAATCGGGCACGGTCCACGGATGGTTTGCCGGGGAATTTGATCAGGCGCAGGCCATGCGCCGCTACTTCAAATCCGAGTTGGGTCTGTCCAAGCGGCATCAGCTTTCTGTTGCCTACTGGCGGCGTGGTCAGGCGGGTGAATAGGGGGCAATCACAAGAAATTCCCATGAGCCTTCATATTTGCTATTGCGAATTATTATCGATAATGCCACAGTGTTGATGGTGCTTTTGCATCATCCCTAAGGGGCGGCTGCGGTGTGGCGATAAGGCCTTTGGCCCTGATAAACCGGTAGTTGGATCCTCCCGCTTTATTGTCCTGCAGGTCGTCAGACACCTGCTCGCCATGCCGCAGCCCCCCCAAAAGCGAAACAGACAATACGGACACAGCTGAATGTCACCTAGTTCACCCAACGCCGAGGGGCCATTCGTGGACGGCGTCTTCCTGCCGGACTTTGGTCTTGGCACCGGTATTGCCGTGTGGGGCTTTCGGGCCTGTGCGTCCGGCCACGGCAAATGCCCGCCGGTTGCCCGCGGCTTTGACGAGGCTTTCGGTGAGCGTGGGCCGGAGGCGCTTGCGGATATCATGCAGCTGGTGCGTATTTTCGGCTCTGCCGGACGCCGGCAGATTAGCATTGCCATGCCAGGGTGCGGACGCATGACAGCGGACGAACTCTCCATGGCAGCCATGCTGGCCGCTGCGCAGGCGGGCCATAGTGACGAACGCGACGCCCACGCGACATGGTTGTTCGGCTGCCGCCCGCAACCGCATGTGGGAGATGTGGTGGACCGGATTGCGCAGCTGTTTGCCGAGTACGAGTTGCAGATGGACCGCCCGGACGTCACGGTTGAGGTTTTGGACACGCCACTTGCTCACGTTCCGCCTGCACTGGTGGCGCTGGAAGGCGGCCGCGCCTAGCGCGTCCGGCAACTCAATTTCCTGTCTGTTGCGCGGATGCGACATAGTCGCCCCATGTCATCTGGCGGTCCCGGCGTGTGTTAGTCTTGATGCTTGAGTGATTTGGATGCCCCGTCGGGTACCAGAGAGGCAGGCAGACATGACAACCCAGGATCAGGTTGCGGGTGATGCTGCCGGGAAGGGGCACCCAGTCCGGTATGCCGGTCTCAGGGTCGCGGTCAGCTGGACGGCATGGCCGGCGCTGATGATTACCTGCATTGCCTTGACCGCATTGGGTATGGCCCACGACCAGCCGATCCTCGGGTTCAACGGGGCCTATGTTTTGCTTGGAGTGACGCTGCTGCTGCTTGAGCGCTGGATGACCCATGAGCAGACCTGGCTCAGCAATGACGGGCAGACGTTCGCCAACATCGCGCACACCCTGCTGAACAAGGGAATGGTGCAGGCAGCGGCTGCCGTCACCACGCTCATTGTGGTGGTCGAGGCGGTGGACCCGCAGTCGGGTATGCTGTGGCCGACGGAATGGCCGCAATGGGCGCAGATCATTCTGGGTCTGCTGGTTGCCGAGTTCGGCTTTTACTGGGCGCACCGGCTGGCGCACGAAGTGTCATGGCTGTGGCCGTTCCATGCGGTGCACCACTCGGTGACGCGGCTGTGGGTGATCAACACCGGCCGGTTTCACTTTGTGGATACGGCCCTGAGCGTGGCGATGAGCCAGCCGTTGCTGTACCTGGCTGGCGCGCCGGTGGAAGTCTTCATGTGGGTGGGGGCGATCACGGCGTTCAGCGGATTGCTGACCCATACCAATGTCAGCCTGCGGGCGGGGTGGCTCAACTACATCTTCAATACGCCTGAACTGCATCGCTGGCACCACTCGAAAGTGGTCGCGGAGGGCAACTCCAACTATGGCGAAGTGCTGATGGTCTATGACCGGCTGTTCGGCACCTGGCTGCTGCCGGATCGTCAGCCACCGGCTGATATCGGCATCCGCGAAGAGATGCCCGCGGGTTTTGGTGGCCAGCTGGCCTATCCGTTCCGTGTACTGAAGAACATGCACAAGGCCCGCGCGACCGCTGTTGTCGCAGGCGACTAGCTGTAGTTTTTGATCAGCCCGGCCACATGGGTGTGGACGGCGTCGCGCGCGTTGTCCTTGTTGCGGGCTGTCGGGTTGATGGCGGCGATGAGCCCGAGTCCGTCCAGAATCCCCATCAGGATGCGTGCTTCATGTTCCGCATCCGCCTTTGGGGCGGCGGCGGTGATGAGCGGGGAGAGGGCCTTGACCCAGCCTTGATGGCGGGCGTCGTTTTCCTTTGCCAGATCCGGGTTTGAGGCGGCGGCGGCCCAGAAGGCAATCCAGACTTTCCATTCAAGCTGACGGGTCTTGTCGAGGGGCAGGCCTTCTTCAAGGCAGAGGATGAGCTTTTCTCGTGGAGCAGCCTTGCTGGCCAGGAGGGCATCGGTCCGGCTGCTTGTTGCGCCATTGACGGCTCTTAGGGCGGCGAGCACCAGGGCTTCGCGGTCTGCGAAGTAGTGGGTGATGCGGCCGGTGGTACAGCCGGCAGCGTCGGCCACCTTGCGCATGGTCAGGCCTTCGAGGCCTTCCGCGGCGATGACCTTCCAGCTGGCTTCCACCAGTTCGGCGCGGCGGGCGTCATGATCAACGATTTTCGGCATGGGAAGAGTATAGCCGTTATCGGCCCTTTACAAAACATATGTTTTGCAATAATTGTTGCGTAACGTATGTTTTGTAAAAGAAACAAAGGCCTCAGGGGAGGGCATCATGCTGGACTTTCTCAATGGACTGCTGGCGATCCGGGACGTGGACCAGATCTGGCTGCTGATCGGGTTCATCGCGGTTGAAGTCGGGCTCGTCTGGCTGCTGCGCAAGAAGTACTACGAGGCCACGGATACGCTGTGCTCAGTGACACTGGGGCTGGCCTACGCGGCCAGTATCGCGCTGGCGGCAGGGACGGTGCTGGCGGTCTACTACTGGATCCACCAGTTCGCGATCACCGACATTGACTGGACGGGCAGCGTTGTGGCGATCCTTGCCGCCTATGTGATCGTCGACTTCCTGTTCTACTGGTACCACCGGGCGATTCACGAAGTGCGGCTGGGGTGGGCAGCGCATGTGAACCATCACTCAAGCCAGTTTCTCAATGCGGGGACGGCGCTGCGCTCGTCCTTCGTGGAAGCGTGGTTCGAGCCGGTGTTTCTCATTCCCGCAGTGCTGCTGGGCATGGACCCGCTGATGGTGGTGGCGCTGATTTCGCTCAATCACCTCTACCAGTACTGGCTGCACACACGGCTGATCGGCAAGCTGGGGCCGGTTGAGTGGATCATGAACACGCCGTCCCATCACCGGGTGCATCATGCGTCCAACATCCGCTACTGCGACAAGAACTATGCGGGCACGTTCATCATCTGGGACCGGCTGTTCGGCACGTTCGAGGCGGAGCGGGAGGACGAGCCCTGCATCTTTGGCATCCGTCATCAGCTGGAGACGCGCAACCCCGTCAAGGTGACATTCCATGAATGGGTGGCGATCTGGCACGACATGCGGACTGCGCCGTCGCTCAAGGCTGCCTTTGGATATCTGTTCCAGCCGCCGGGCTGGTCGCCGGACGGGAACGGGGAGACAACGCGGGCTGTGCAGGCCAAGGCGCGGGCGGACGGGCTGATCTAGGCTTTTGACCCGCACTCGTTGGACGTCGAGCGCCAACTCGTCACTGGAACATACGGTCGACTGCTTGACGCGCTTCCTCAGTCCAAGCGCTTAAGCTGTTCTGTTGATCCGGGTCCAGCGCCTTCCATCTGGGCTCGAATTTCTGGGGGATGCTCGACGCCTCGTCCAGCCACGCTGTCTCACCTGTGACCCCCAGAAAATTTGTCAATCTTGCCAGCTCTTCTCCTGGATCAGTGGTGAGGGCTTCGAAGCTCAGGAACATCCGCTGTTCAGCGGGCAGTGCTGCGAACTCCGGAAGGCTTTGCAAGGTCGCTTCACTCCAGAATGCCGCACATTCTTCCAGCGGCGGAGGCGTGTTGAGCATCCATCGCACAAGAGGTGCAGGGGTGAAGAACATTTCATTGAACCGAAGCCTTCTGCTGTGGCCGGACGGGGTGTCGAGATCGAGGAGGTTTGGTCCGATCTTTCGGGACCATATCCAGCCCCAGATCATCGGCCGGATCGGTTTGAAGGCCTGGAACGACAGGACAACATCCCGGCCATCCCGGTACATCATTATGAATTTTGCCTGCGGAAAGAGCTTTGGCAGCAGGCGTGCATACATGATCGACATGCCGGTCCGCTCGACCCAGACGCGCCCCCCGCAGAGCTCCTTCAGCCGATCAAACAGCATGGAATGGTGGTGCTCTACTGACTGTCGAGGCTGGTTCGGCACCGTCTCGGCAAGTCTGTCGAACAGTATGTCCGGTTCGTCGCTGAGATGCGGCAGCACGCTGGCGAGTAGCGGGGGGACGTTGTCGATCGGAAAACGCCCCATCCCGGGGCGATAGAGAAATTCATTGGGCGCCGTCTCCGGGGTCATGACTCGCCGGACATATCTGGATTGCCGCGACAGTTGTTTCCAGTATCTGGCACCGGAAAGCTTGCCGGGTAGCAGGCCGCGGGTTCCTTGCATTGAAAAGAACTCCGACAAGCTGAGTATGTCCGGATGGGTGTTCAGAATGTCGGAGAGCATGGTTGAGCCGCACCGCCCCGGCCCCAACACAAAGGCGCCGTCGCTTCCCAGTTCCTGCATGCCAAATACTCCAAGAAGCGGCTTGTGCTTTCAGCGCGGATTTGCAAACCAGTCAGTACTTTAGCTGCGTCTGGACTGAAAGAAAGTGCGGGGAACGCTGTGATGAAGATCGGTATTCTCAAGGCGGGGCATGTTCCGCGCAGGGTGGCGGACCGGCATCCGGACTACGACGTGATGTTCGAGCGGCTGTTGGCTGGTCGGGGACTCACCTTTCAGAGTTTCGACGTTGAGCATGGTGCCTTTCCGGCGTCGGTCACTGACGCGGAGGGGTGGCTCATTACCGGATCGGCCTGCGGGGCCTATGAGGACCACCCGTGGATACCGCCGCTTGAAGCGTTCATTCGCGAGGCCCGTGCGCAATCCGTGCGGATGATCGGCATCTGCTTTGGACATCAGGTGCTGGCGCAGGCCATGGGGGCGCGGGTCGAGAAGTTTTCTGGTGGGCGCAGCATGGGGGCTGTCGACTATGAGTGCTGCGCCACGGGCGAGACTCTGACACTGCTGGCCTTCCATGGAGACCAGGTGATGACGGTGCCTGAAGGGGCGCGCCTCACCGTCTCAGGAGGTTTTTGCAGGATCGCGGGCCTTGCCTATGACGATGAGGCCGGTGCGCCCTGGGCGATCAGCCTGCAGCCGCACCCTGAATTTGATGCAGCCTATGAGGCCGATCTGATTGGCGCATACAGCGATGGGCTTCCCCCTGATGCCATACAGACGGCATTGGACAGTCTCGACATTCCGCTGTCCAATGAGGTGGTCGCAGGCGCAATGACATCTTTCTTCACTGGCTGAAAACAGGTTTCAACCGTTTACACCCAGTGGGTGTGTCGTGCTAGAAGGCCTGCGAACAATAAATTGAAATCTGCGGCAAGGCGTGTTGGCGGACCTGCTTTGCCGGTCTGGGGGTATGGGATGACATCCTTCCGACCGTCACGCGACCCGAACAATCTGGCGTTTTCACCTATTGCGATTGATACGACGCTTGCCTTTGAAGCGCCGGCGACACGGCTTGGGTATGACCTGTGGTGCAAGATGGCGAACGGGCGACGAATGCCCGACCGTCGCGACCTCAATCCACGTGACTTTGGAACCTATCTGCCGCACCTCAATCTGTTTGACCTGCATCTGCAGGACGGCGACCTGGCATCCATGGCGCCACGGGTTCTGGGGGCCAAACTCGAAGAGGTCTTTGGCGAGCTGACGGGCAAGGTTCTCGAAGAGACACTGCCGGACTACGTCCTGGCCCGATGGATCGGTGCAACCAAAGCTGCGTTGGATCATGACGCTCCGGTGCGTGCGACGGGGCGCGTGGCCTATGAGAAGAAGGAGCACTATTCCTTCGAGTTCATGCTGGGACTCATGGGCGATGGCGATAACGTGCCAGCAGTGCTGTATGCGGTTGCCTCGTTTGATGTGTCTGAGCCACCTGCTGCATCATAGGGATAGCTTTGCCCGGCATGCTGTTGTGCTCAAAAGGGCACCGGCGCAAAGAAGGTCATCGGCGTGCCGCCATCGGGGTGTCTGATGGTCAGGCCGAGCGCGTGAAGCTGGAGCCGGTCTGCCATCGCCAGCACACGCTCATCGGCATAGAAATTGTCACCCAGGATTGTATGGCCAAGTTCGCGCATGTGGACGCGCAGCTGGTGAGAGCGGCCGGTCTCCGGCCTGAGATGCAGGCGAGTGACCTTTGCCTCGCGCTCAAGGACCCGCCAGTGGGTGATGGCAGGCCGGCCCTCTGACTGGTCAACCCGCTGCATCGGGCGGTTGGCAGGGTCTGTTGCCAGGGGCAGGTCAATGGTGCCCTGGTCCTGCGTCACCAAACCATCCACCCGAGCCACATAATGCTTGATCGTGCGGCGGCTTTCGAACTGGCGGCTGACATGGCGCTGGGCGCGATGATGCCGGCCCATGATGAAAACGCCGGATGTGTCCTTGTCCAGCCGGTGGATGAGTTTTGCACCGGGCCAGCG
Organism: Candidatus Phaeomarinibacter sp.; assembly: GCA_028279995.1. Lineage (GTDB taxonomy): Bacteria > Pseudomonadota > Alphaproteobacteria > CGMCC-115125 > CGMCC-115125 > Pyruvatibacter. The sequence continues at coordinate 7,897 of JANQMQ010000133.1, forward strand.
CTGCTCCGCGCGGGCGACGAGGCAGTCCTCAAGACCCGGTCTGTTTCCCGCAACGCTGAGAATGCCTGACGGCTTGTTGAGGACGATGAGGGTTTCATCCTCATGCAGCACATCGAGCCAGGGATCCTTAGGCGGTGCGTAATCGAAGGGCCGCAGCGTGGCGGGCTGGCGGGGGGCTCGTGTCATTTCGGGCGTGGCAGGGCGTCGAGGAAGGAGGAGAGTGTCCGCTCTACTTCCTTGCGGGTGCTGTCACCAAACTCGATATGCAGGAAGGCGGCTTCCGCCATCAGCGCGTTGAGCATGCGGGCAGTGACCAGCGGGGCGGGAAGCGCGATTTCACCGGCCGCATGGGCTGCTTCAAGTGAGGCTGTCATCGCCGCCAGGCTGTTTTCATCCTCTATGGCCTTGGCGCGCTGCCAGCCGAGTGCCTGGGGCCCCAGCTCAAACATGATGCGTGCGGTGACCGGCTGTTTGATCTGGTCCAGCCAGGCCAGGGACGATTGCCGTAAGGCGTCCAGATGTGAGCGGGTTTTTCCGGCGCTACGTGATGCAGTAGCGATCGCTTGCTGTGATGTTTCCGCGTAAATGGCTTCCGCGATTTCGGCCTTGCTGGTGAAGTGATGATAGAGGGCGCCCTTGCTGAGGCCCGTTGCCTCCAGGATCATCTGGGTGGTTGTCGCTTCGTAGCCGTGGCGCAGCATCAGGCGCTTTGCGTGCTTGAGCAAAGCGGTGCGTGTCTTTTCCCGGCGTTCTGTCTGAAGGGCCATGCGGTCTTTTACGCAAAAGTGGCGGCCATCAAAAGCCTTTACAGACGCGCTTTCGCGATATAAACAAACCGCTGGTCGGTTTTATTTATGGAGAAATGTCATGTCCAAGCTTCCTCCCAGCCTCGACAGCATGATGGCTGCCTGGAATGAAAAAGACCCCTCGCGTGTGCGTGGTCACCTTGAAGCAGCCCTGTCGCCGGACGTTGTGTTTGCGGACCCGGACAACTACGTGGTTGGCATCGATGCGTTTGAAGCGATGGTGCACAAATTCCGTGCGGACATAGAAGACGCCAAAGCCAAACGGACCAGCGGGTTCAATGTTCACAACAACCGCTATCGGTACAATTGGCTGGTTTCCTCTGGGGACACGCCGCTAATGCCGGGCATGGATGTCACTGAAATAGATACCAGCGGCAAGGTCGTGCGCGTGGATGGCTTCTTCGGGGATATCCCGGAGAGCGACGCCTAGACGTCGTCGCTGACGAACAGGCCGCCAAGGACCCATGGTGTCATGCCATCGGACCCGACCATCGGGACATGGACGATCTCCATGTCCAGGTATTCCCGGTTGATCCCTGCGAACGTGCCGCGGGTGATGCGGACCATGTGGTTCATGGCGATGTCGCGATAGTCATTGGCGTTGCGCAGTGCGACGTCGGGTTCATAGGCTTGCGAGATGCACAGGCCAGTTGCGTCAACGCCTATGCGTTCAACAACTTCCTGACCGACAAGACGGAACCGCCAATCAGTGCCATCGCCATCCACAGGTTCAAGCATGAAGAGGTTGGACATTATGCCAAGGAGTGTGCGGGACGGCATCTGCCTGCGAAGGGGCAACGTGTTTCGGCTGCGGTGTTCTTCATAATAGGCCACAAGAGCGCGGCCTCCGTCGCTTTGGGCGGTGTCACAGATTTCCAGCTGCGTACGCATTTTCGTGTTGCCGGAGACAGTGCCTTCGGCGGTTGGAGCGGCTGGTATGTCACTTCCCAGAACGGACATGGACTGATGCCTTTGAGAGTCGACCCGAGCGGCGCTCCGCTCGCGGCCCGGCGATGAGATAACCGCCGGACCCTTATTGTTTAGTCGGCACCACTTAATGAACTCTGTACTTTGAATGTCCAAAGTCCAATTGAAACCATGGGTTTTGAGAGGTTGGTGTCTCCCGTGATACGGTCAGAAAATCCCTGCCTCCAGCCCGGCTGCCAGTGCCATGCCGGTTTCCTCGCAGGGACCCAGGAACTCATCCGTCCAGTCGCCCTTGCAGATCAGCGGGTCCTGAACCTGTTTCCAGCGTAGACCTGTCAGGATGGTATCGAGCCCCCGGCGTGTGCCGGTGCCGTCATTGCCGGCGCGTATGATGAGGGCGCAGGGGAGGCCCTGTTTTTCTTCCAGCACGGGATAGTAGGTGCGGTCGAAGAAATCCTTCATGGCGCCGGACATGTAGCCGAGATTTTCCGTCGTCAGCAGGACGATGCCGTCGGCTGCCATTACCTCGTCGGGGCCGGTGTCGAAGGGGGAGAGAGCTTCTGTTGTGATGCCCGCAATATCAGGATGGTTTGCGCCTTTGAGCACCGCGTCGCGCATCGCCATCGTGTTGGGTGATGGCGCGTGGGCGACGATGAGCAGACGCTTTGTCATCTTTGCGAACCTTGCAGTGTTGCCTATTCCGCGCGTTCGAAGATGGCGGCGATGCCCTGGCCGATGCCGATGCACATGGAGACGAGGGCGTATTTCTTGTCCTGGTCTTCAAGGGCACGGACGGCGGTGAGAGCGAGGCGGGCGCCGGAGGCTCCCAGCGGATGGCCGATGGCGATGGCGCCGCCATTGGGGTTCACGCGCGGGTCATCAAAGGCCACATCCATCTGCTTCAGGCAGCCAAGGACCTGTGCAGCGAAGGCCTCGTTGAGTTCCAGAACATCCATGTCGTTGAGGGAGAGGCCGGCGCGGGCGAGGGCCTTCTTTGAAGCCTCAACGGGCCCAAGGCCCATGACGCGGGGCTCGACACCGGCGATGGCGGCAGAGATCAGGCGGGCGCGGGGGGTGAGGCCCAGGGCCTTGCCCTTGTCTTCGTCGCCGACGATCAGGGCTGCGGCGCCGTCATTGATGCCTGATGCGTTGGCCGCGGTGACCACGCCGCCTTCGCCGTGAATGGGCTTGAGACCGGAAATGCCGTCCACCGTTGTGCCGGGGCGAGGGCCTTCATCGGCGTTGCAGATTTCCGGCGGCGCCTTTCGCTTGGCGGCGGGGACTTCAAGATCCATGATCTCGTCCTTGAAGAACCCGTTTGCGAGGGCGGCTTCGTATTTCTGGTGGGAGGCGGCAGCGAAAATGTCTGCGTCGTCGCGGGTGACGCCGACACGCTCCGCTACGTTCTCGGCCGTCTGCGGCATGGTGTCATTGCCGATGCGCTGCAGCAGGTCGCGGTTGGGGAAGCGCCAGCCGATGGTCGAGTCCTCGATCTTCTGCCCACGGTCAAAGGGGCTTGTGGCCTTGGACATGACGAGGGGTGCGCGGCTCATGCTCTCAACGCCACCGGCAACGAACATGTCGCCTTCGCCACACTTGATGGCGCGGCCTGCGTCCATGACGGCGGCAAGGCCCGAGCCGCACAGGCGGTTGACGGTGAGGCCGCCGGTCTTTTCCGGCAGGCCTGCAATCAGGGAGGCGTTGCGTGCCACGTTGCGGCTGTCTTCACCGGCCTGATTGGTGTCGCCGAGGA